>NZ_JCATZO010000014.1:0-66223 GCF_059694525.1 Pradoshia sp. TA40_28 | reverse complement strand
GAACACGGAAGTTAAGCTCTTCAGCGCCGATGGTAGTTGGGACGCGAGTCCCTGTGAGAGTAGGACGTTGCCGGGCAATCCAAACCAGTTCAGTTCATGAGCTGGTTTTTTTGTACGCTTTTTTAGATTTAAAGAGACTAACTGCTTTAACTGATGATAATCTCGGATCGCAGGTGCAGAAAAGATAGGCAAAAACCTTGTTTTCTACACTATATATATGTTGCCTTTGACCTGGTGAAGGTAGAGGGAAACATCTATGAAACACCTATTGAATACCTACCTTAATATGGCTTAATAGTGAATGAAACCATTAATCTTATCCCATCATTTCATAGTATAGTTACGTGAAGTCTAGGTGGAAATGGCACTTGATTGGATTGAATATTTGTTTGTCTGCGGAGATAAGACGTTTTTAGAGGAAACAGATAGGCCCAAGCTCACAAACATTTATAGACAACCAACTAATATCTTTCGAAAAGAGTACTAAATGGGATACACTACTAGTAGAGTTAGTAAAGAAAGGACGAGGGTCAATTGGCTAAGCCAAAGAAACAACGATTTGAATTACAAGAGAATGAAAGCATTAGTGAATGCTTGGAGCGTATGAAAAGGGAAGGTTATTTTCCTGTAAAGCGTACGGAGAAGCCAATTTTTAAGGAAGTGAAAAGTGGCAATCAGATGGAGTATGTTCCAATTGCACGCCAAATCATTTTTGAAGGAAAGCTAATAGATTGAAAAACGAACGTTTTAACATTAAATGACAGAAATGTTCGATTTTTAGTTGACATACAAAAGGTCCCATTGTTAAGATAAGTACGTACAAGAAACATTTAAATAAATACTTCTCTCATATAATAGCGGGGATACGGCCCGCAAGTTTCTACCCAAAGACCGAATAAATTTTTGGACTATGAGAGAAAGCGGACCTCACCTTATATGTGAGGGCATAGTACTTGTCCTAAGTGCTCGAGTTAGCATGGCATATAAGCTGTGTGGACTGCTTTCTCTTTTGAAAGTGTGTTCATACAGCTTTTTTATTTGGGAGGCGACAATGATGAATGATCCAAAGGTAGGAATTATCATGGGTAGCATATCGGACTGGGAAACGATGAAGCATGCATGTGTTATTTTTGATGAATTTGAAGTTACGTATGAGAAAAATGTTATATCTGCCCATAGAACACCTGATTTAATGTTTGAATATGCTCAGAGTGCACGCAGCCGTGGATTAAAAGTCATTATAGCTGGTGCAGGAGGAGCAGCTCATTTACCGGGAATGGTAGCAGCCAAAACGACTTTACCAGTCATCGGTGTTCCCGTGCAATCCAGTGCGTTAAATGGGTTAGATTCTTTGCTATCGATTGTGCAGATGCCAGGAGGAATTCCTGTTGCAACAATGGCAATTGGGAAAGCAGGTGCAAAAAATGCCGGACTTTTGGCCGTTCAATTATTGGGAGCATACGAGCAGGATATAGCTGAAGCATTGGAACAATACAGATTAAAGATACAAAGACATTCGCTTGAAAGTTGTGATGAACTTGAATAAAGAAGCACCAGTTATCTTACCGGGGCAAACGATTGGAATTATAGGCGGCGGCCAGTTGGGACGAATGATGGCGTTGGCAGCCAGAAAATCTGGTTTTAAAATAGCTGTTCTTGATCCAACACCCAACAGTCCTTGTGGCCAGGTTGCGGATGTCGAAATCACTGCGTCATTTGATGATGTAGAAGCTTTGCAACGATTGGCTACAATAAGTGATGTTTTGACTTATGAGTTTGAAAGCATTAATGCAGATGCCTTAGATCAATTGATGAGTAATTCCTATATCCCTCAAGGGACTGAACTAGTAAGAATTACACAGGATCGTGTCCTGGAAAAACAAGCGATCGAGAAATCGGGTGTCCGAATTGCTCCTTATGCAGTAATTGCTGACCAAGAGGATCTACGACAAGCTATTGCCCAATTAGGCTATCCTTCTGTACTCAAAACGGCACGTGGTGGGTACGATGGAAAAGGCCAGCTCGTGATACGGAAGGATGCAGATTTCATCAAAGCAGCTGAATTGTTGAACCATGGTATTTGTGTACTGGAAAGTTTCATCCCATTTCAAAAAGAAATTTCCGTAATTATAACTCGAAAACAGGATGGCTCTGCAAGGGTCTTCCCCGTTGCAGAGAATATTCATGTGAATAATATATTACATCAATCAATCGTCCCAGCGAGAATTAGTCCAAACACTCAGAGCTATGCGCTTGGAATAGCTATGCAACTGGCAGAATCATTAAAGTTGGTTGGTACATTGGCCATTGAAATGTTTCTGATGGACGAGGATGATATTTTGGTTAATGAGCTTGCACCGAGACCTCATAATTCGGGTCATTTTTCCATAGAGGCTTGTGAAACTTCTCAATTTGAGCAACATATAAGAGCAGTGTGCAACTGGCCGCTTGGTCATACAGAATTACATTCCAGTGCGGTCATGGTTAACGTTTTGGGTCAGCATTTGAAACCTGTTATGCAAGCTTTAGGAAAAGAGCCGGATTGGAAGGTACATATTTATGGGAAGAGCGAAGCGAAGGCAAACAGGAAAATGGGGCATATTACAATCTTAGGAGAGCATCCAATGGAAATATTGGAGGAGCTTAATCGTACAAAAATATGGATTGAACAAACAGAAGAACAAATAGAAAAGGTGGATTTTAGCAAATGATAGAACGTTATACAAGACCAGAAATGGGAAGAATTTGGACTGAAGAGAATCGTTTTAAAGCATGGCTTGAAGTGGAAATTTTGGCATGTGAAGCATGGGCTGAACTTGGAGCGATTCCTAAAGAAGACGTAAAAGTACTTAGAGAACGTGCATCCTTTGATGTAAACCGCATTAAGGAAATTGAAGAAGAAACTCGCCATGACGTAGTTGCTTTTACACGTGCTGTTTCAGAAACACTTGGAGAAGAACGTAAATGGGTCCATTATGGACTGACTTCGACGGATGTCGTCGATACAGCTTTATCGTATTTGCTCAAGCAAGCCAATGATATTTTAATCGCAGATTTAGAGCGTTTTATTACGATTTTGGCTGAAAAAGCAAAGGAGCATAAATACACCGTCATGATGGGACGTACACATGGTGTGCATGCGGAGCCTACGACCTTTGGATTAAAAATGGCACTTTGGTACGAAGAAATGAAACGTAATCTAAAGAGATTAAAAGAAGCTGCAGATACAGTTGAGTACGGCAAAATTTCAGGTGCTGTAGGAACATATGCGAACATCGATCCATTTGTAGAGAAGTTTGTTTGTGAAAAGCTTGGAATAAAGCCTTCTCCAATTTCTACCCAAACCTTACAGCGTGATCGACATGCACATTACATGTCAACGCTCGCATTAATTGCAACTTCTATTGAAAAATTTGCAACTGAAATTCGTGGATTGCAAAAAAGTGAAACTCGTGAAGTGGAGGAATTCTTTGCGAAAGGACAAAAAGGTTCTTCCGCTATGCCACATAAACGTAATCCGATCGGTTCCGAGAATATGACTGGTTTGGCGCGTGTGATTCGTGGCCATATGGTGACGGCTTATGAAAATGTATCACTTTGGCATGAACGTGATATTTCGCATTCTTCTGCTGAGCGAATTATCCTTCCGGATGCCACGATTTTATTGAACTATATGTTGAATCGTTTCGGCAATATCGTGAAAAACTTAACGGTATTTCCAGAGAATATGAAGCGAAATATGGATCGTACGTATGGATTGATTTATTCTCAGCGTGTACTGCTCACTTTAATTGATAAGGGGCTTTCTCGTGAAAAAGCATATGATACTGTCCAACCAAAGGCAATGGAAGCATGGGAAACACAGGTCCAGTTCCGTGAGTTGCTTGAAGCAGATGAAACGATTTCTGCCTACCTGTCTAAAGAAGAACTGGATGATTGTTTCGATTATCACTATCATCTGAAAAATGTAGATTTCATTTTCGAACGTATGGGACTGTAAGTTTGTGAGGGCATTACCTTAAAGAATGAGGGGATGCCCTTCCTCAAACTTTCATATCGTGTTGGGTGACTTTGGACTATGACTGTATAGGGGGCAATGCAATTGGCGAAAAGGGAACTCCTTTATGAAGGGAAAGCTAAGCAAATTTTTGCAACTGATGATTCAGGAATCGTCCTTATTCAATACAAGGACTCCGCTACCGCATTTAATGGGGAAAAGAATGCGGTGATTGAGGGGAAAGGCCGCCTTAATAATGAAATAACAAGCCTTTTATTTGAATGGCTTCACCGTGAGGGTATTAAATCTCATTTTATGAAAAAAGTATCGGAAACAGAACAGCTCGTTAAACGAGTCCACATTATTCCTTTAGAAGTAGTGATTCGCAATGTCGCTGCCGGCAGTTTTTCAAAGAGAGTAGGTTTAGAAGAAGGAATTCCCCTTAAAAGGCCAGTTGTAGAATTTTATTATAAAGATGATGCACTCGGTGATCCACTGATAACTGAAGATCATATTGATGTCCTGGACCTTGCCACAGTTAAAGAAGTCGGAATATTAAAAAAATATTCTGAACATATTAATGGGAAATTGCAACGTTTATTTGCTTCTATGGAAATCAGGTTAATCGACTTTAAGCTAGAATTTGGCCGTGATGACACTGGCGAAATCCTGCTTGCGGATGAAATTTCGCCGGATACTTGCCGCCTGTGGGATTTACATACAAATGAAAAGTTGGATAAGGATGTATTCCGCCAGAATCTCGGGAGTTTAACAGATGCCTATAAAAAAATTCTTGCTAAACTGGAGGACGTTCAACATGTATAAAGTGAAGGTTTATGTCACTCTTCGTGAAAGTGTATTGGATCCACAGGGTAACGCTGTCCAAAAGTCACTGAATGCCATGGGTTTTCCAGGGGTTCGGAGTGTGCGTATTGGCAAGTATATGGAGCTTGAACTCTCTGATTCTACTAAAGATGTGAATGAATCTGTTCGGATGATGTGCGAAAAATTGTTAGTCAATACGGTCATTGAAGATTATCGATATGAAGTCGAGGAGGTTGTCGGACAGTGAAATTCGCTGTAATCGTCTTTCCGGGATCAAATTGTGATATGGATATGTACCATGCTATTCGTGATGAACTAGGAGAAGAAGTGGAATATGTTTGGCATACTGAGACCACCCTAGAAGGCTTTGATGCAGTCTTGCTGCCCGGAGGATTTTCGTACGGCGATTATTTGCGGAGCGGAGCGATTGCCCAATTTTCACCGATTATGGAGGCTGTGAAAAGAGCGGCAATGGAAGGCATTCCAGTTCTCGGTGTATGTAACGGTTTTCAGGTATTACTAGAGGCAGGGTTATTACCGGGAGCGATGCGACGTAATACTGATTTGAAATTTATTTGCAGACCGCAAAAGTTACGTGTTGTAAACAACACTACTCCTTTTACGCGCTGTTATGTGGATAATGAACAAATTACGATCCCGATTGCGCATGGCGAGGGAAATTATTATTGTGATGAGGAAATATTGGAAAAGTTAATTAGCCAAAACCGAATTATTTTTTCATATGATGGGAATCCAAATGGAAGTCATAAGGATATTGCGGGCATTATGAATGAAGAAGGCAATATCCTAGGGATGATGCCACATCCGGAAAGAGCTGTTTCTGCCCTGCTTGGAAGTGCCGACGGTATCAAATTATTCAAGTCGATTGTTCAATATTGGAGGGAAATCCATGTCGTTAATGCTTGAGCCAAGTCCAACCATGATTAAAGAAGAGCGGATATATACCACAATGGGGTTAACGGATGACGAGTTCAGTAAGATAGAGAGCATACTCGGGCGTCTGCCGAACTATACAGAAACAGGCTTGTTTTCTGTGATGTGGTCTGAGCATTGCAGTTATAAAAACTCAAAACCTGTTTTGAAGAAATTCCCTACAACGGGTGAAAGAGTGTTGCAGGGGCCGGGAGAAGGCGCAGGAATTGTCGATATCGGTGATGGGCAGGCGGTTGTCTTTAAAATGGAGAGTCACAACCATCCATCTGCGATTGAACCTTATCAAGGTGCTGCAACCGGCGTAGGCGGAATTATCAGAGATATCTTTTCCATGGGAGCCAGACCGATTGCCATGCTGAATTCTTTGCGTTTTGGAGAATTAACAACGCCTCGGATGAAATACTTATTTGAGGAAATTGTAGCCGGTATTGCCGGTTATGGAAACTGTATCGGAATACCGACCGTGGGTGGCGAGATTCAGTTTGATCCTTCCTATGAAGGTAATCCTCTTGTGAATGCAATGTGTGTCGGATTAATTAAGCATGGGGACATAAAAAAGGGGCAGGCACACGGGGTTGGAAACACGGTCATGTATGTTGGCGCAAAGACAGGGCGTGATGGCATTCATGGAGCGACCTTTGCATCAGAGGAATTAACAGATGATTCTGACTCTAAACGACCGGCAGTACAGGTTGGAGATCCATTTATGGAAAAACTATTGCTGGAGGCGTGTCTCGAACTTGTAAAATCGGATGCACTTGTAGGAATACAGGATATGGGCGCAGCCGGGTTAACAAGTTCGTCGGCTGAAATGGCATCCAAAGCAGGATCAGGAATTGAAATGAATCTAGATATGATTCCTCAGCGAGAAAAGGGTATGACACCATATGAAATGATGTTATCTGAATCACAGGAGCGAATGCTGATTGTAGTGAAAAACGGCCGGGAGCCAGAAATTGAAGAGCTCTTTGATAAGTATGGACTTGAGGCAGTCTCTGTTGGAGTTGTTACGAAGGATAAAATGCTTCGCTTAACACACCGAGGTGAAGTGGTGGCAAATGTACCGGCTGATGCATTGGCTGAGGAGGCTCCGGTTTATTATAAACTGTCCAAAGAACCAGATTACTTTAAAGAGTTCCTTGCCATGGACAATTATGTGCCTAGCGTGAGCGACTATACAGAAACACTTTTATCCTTATTGGTGCAACCAACAATTGCGAGCAAGGAATGGGTTTATGATCAGTATGATTATATGGTGCGTACCAATACGATCGTTGCCCCAGGTTCTGATGCGGCAGTCATTCGTATTCGGGGTACAGAAAAAGCATTGGCAATAACAACGGATTGCAATTCCCGCTATCTATATTTAAATCCTGAAACAGGCGGTCAAATTGCAGTGGCTGAAGCCGCGCGTAACATCATCTGTTCAGGCGGTGAACCGCTGGCAATCACAGATTGCCTTAACTTTGGAAATCCCGAGAAACCTGAAATCTTCTGGCAGCTCGAAAAGGCAACAGATGGAATTAGTACAGCATGCAATCTACTTGGTACGCCGGTTATTGGTGGAAATGTCTCCTTATATAACGAAACAAATGGAGAAGCCATCTATCCGACCCCCGTTGTTGGCATGGTAGGGCTTATTCATAATCTAAAGCATATTACCACTCAAAATTTTAAAGACAAGGGAGATTTAATCTATTTAATTGGAGAAACGTACCCGGACTTTGGGGGTAGTGAGCTGCAAAAATTCATGAATGGAGGAAGAATCTTTGGCAAGGCACCACAATTGGATCTTCAGGTTGAGAAAGAAAGGCAGGATAAGCTTTTGCAAGCAATTCAGTCAGGAACAGTAAAGTCAGCCCATGATCTTGCAGAAGGCGGACTTGCAGTAGCGCTTGCTGAAGGTTTGTTTGGCACGGAAGGACTTGGCCTGGATGTCACGTTAGATGGAGACTTGGTAACAGGGTTATTTGCAGAATCTCAATCCCGCTTTCTTGTGACTGTTTCAAAGGAACAAGTGCAAAAGTTTGAAGAAATCATTCCTGAAGCGGTGCAAATAGGTGAGGTGACCAAAACAGAGAGATACCTAATTCGTACCAGGCAAGACAAGGTGGCCATCGAAAGTGAAGTGGAACAACTAATGAAAGCCTGGAAGGGAGCCATACCATGCTTGCTGAAATCCGTGGACTAAATGAAGAATGTGGACTGTTTGGAATATGGGGACATACGGAGGCCTCTCAACTAACCTATTATGGCTTACACAGTCTGCAGCACCGTGGACAGGAAGGAGCGGGAATGGTGGTCACAGACGGCCATGTATTAAAATCGCATAAAGCGGAAGGACTCGTTAATGATGTTTTCAATCAAAAAGTGATCGAGGACTTGAAGGGACGGAGTGCAATTGGACATGTGCGCTATGCAACAGCAGGAGGCGGCGGGGTGGCCAATGTTCAGCCATTTTTGTTTAATTCTCAGACTGTGGGCAGTTTTGCTCTCGCTCATAATGGAAATCTGGTCAATGCACCCAAATTAAAAAATCAGCTGGAAATAGAGGGGAGCATTTTTCATACAACGTCCGATACAGAGGTCCTGGCCCACTTAATTAGGCGCTCTGGTTCAGTTTGCTTTAAGGAGCGGGTCAAGAAGGCTTTATCATTTGTTCAGGGGGCCTATGCATTCCTCGTTATGACAGAAACAGAAATGATGATAGCTGTGGATCCACATGGATTGCGCCCTGTCTCCATCGGGCGGATTGGTGATGGATATGTAGCTGCTTCTGAGACATGTGCCTTTGATTTAATTGGAGCCGAATATATTCGGGATGTAAATCCGGGAGAGCTGGTTATTGTTAATGATGATGGAATTCAATCAGAATATTTCGCTTTATCAAGTGGCAGAGCCATGTGCAGTATGGAGTATATTTATTTTTCAAGACCGGATAGCAATATAGATGGTATCAACGTTCATACGGCGAGAAAGAATCTCGGTAAGCAGTTGGCTATGGAAGCGCGTATTGATGCAGATGTCGTGACAGGCGTCCCGGATTCAAGCATATCGGCAGCTATTGGTTATGCTGAAGCGAGCGGGATTCCGTATGAAATGGGCCTAATTAAAAACCGGTACGTTGGGCGTACATTTATACAACCATCGCAATCACTGCGTGAACAAGGAGTGAAAATGAAGCTGGCTCCGGTCCGTGGGGTTGTCGAAGGCAAAAAAGTCATCATGGTGGATGATTCAATTGTAAGAGGTACAACAAGTAAAAGGATTGTGTCGATGCTTAAAGAAGCTGGTGCAAAGGAGGTTCATGTTTGTATTAGTTCTCCTCCAATCAAAAATCCTTGTTTTTATGGAATTGATACGTCGTCTAAGAAAGAGCTAATAGCCGGATCAAACTCTGTAGAAAAAATCAGAGAAATGATTGGTTCAGATTCCTTAACCTTTCTGAGCGTTGAAGGGACAGTTGAGGCAATTGGGAGACCTTTTGAGGGCGAGTATCGGGGCCAGTGCATGGCATGTTTTACAGGAAAATATCCAACTGAAATTTATGAAATGGATAATCAGGCTTTTGAAAAAATAAAGTAACGGAAACAGATTGAATTTCAGTGAGTAGGGAAGGGTGATCACTTTGTCGAACGCTTATAAACATGCAGGAGTGGATATTGAAGCGGGATATGAATCTGTTTCGCGCATGAAAAAACATGTTAACCGTACACAAAGGCCAGAGGTACTCGGCGCCTTGGGTGGGTTCGGAGGTATGTTTGATTTATCGGCATTGTCCCTTAAGGAGCCTGTACTCGTTTCGGGAACGGATGGAGTCGGGACTAAATTGTTGCTCGCGATGATGATGGATAAGCACGATACAATTGGTATTGACTGCGTTGCCATGTGTGTAAATGATATTATCGCCCAAGGTGCAGAACCTTTATATTTTCTTGATTACATTGCCTGTGGAAAAGCAGATCCCATAAAAATTGAGTCAATCGTAAAAGGCATAGCAGATGGATGCGAGCAGGCAGGCTGTGCCCTGATTGGCGGTGAAACAGCTGAAATGCCAGGAATGTACGCGATGGATGAATATGATCTAGCCGGTTTTACGGTTGGTGCAGTAGAAAAAGTAAGCTGATTGATGGAAGTCTTGTCAAGGAGGGCGATGTTTTAATCGGTCTGGCTTCAAGCGGGATTCATAGTAATGGATATTCACTAGTAAGAAAGGTCTTACTTGATGAGTCGAAGTTAGTGCTCAATCAATTTGTTGAAGAGCTGGGTTGTACATTGGGGGAGGAATTACTTCGCCCAACTAAAGTCTATGTGAAATCCGTGCTTAAGATTGTTAGTTCAGGCTTTGTGCATGGGATTGCTCACATTACCGGTGGCGGATTTATTGAAAATATTCCGCGTATGCTTCCAGATGGATTTGGAGTAGAAATTAAAAAAGGCTCGTGGGAGATCCCCCCGATTTTCAACCTTTTAAAGAATAAAGGATCACTGGAAGAAGAAGGAATGTTTTCGGTTTTTAATATGGGGATTGGAATGGTTCTTGCTGTCGAAGCTGAAAAAGCAGATGATTTGATTAGTATCCTGAACCAATTGGGAGAAGAGGCTAAAAGAATTGGGCAAGTCATTCGGGGTAAAGGCGTTCAATTTACTTGATTTGTGAGTTGGAAATAAGCAGTTTAGTAGAAAAATAATGTCAGAATGTTAGGATTTTACTATATAAGTCTAAGGGAGAGGCCATGAAAAGAATAGCGATATTTGCATCAGGCAATGGCAGTAACTTTCAAGCAATCGTGGAAGCAGTGGAGAGCGGGGAATTGCATGCTTCAATAGAATGGCTGATTTGTGATCATCCAAGCGCTTATTGTATAGACAGAGCCATACAATTCAATATACCGGTATTCTCCTTTCAATCAAAGGACTATACTTCGAAAAATGATTTCGAACAGGAGATTCTACAGCAGCTGCAGGCAAAAGAAGTAGACCTGATTGTTCTGGCGGGCTATATGCGTTTGATTGGTTCGGTGCTATTGACAGCCTATCCCGATAAAATTATTAATATTCATCCTTCTTTATTGCCATCTTTTCCAGGTAAGAATGCAATTCTTCAGGCGGTAGAGACGGGTGTAAGGGTAACGGGTGTCACCATTCATTATGTAGATGCAGGCATGGATACGGGTCCGATTATTGCACAGAGAGCGATCTCCATTCTTGAAGGGGAAAGCATGGAAGATCTACATAAAAGAATTCAACATGTTGAACATGACTTATATCCAAAGATTATTGAGCAGATATGTATCGAACAGGGGGAAACAGTATGAAGAAGCGTGCTTTAATCAGTGTATCAAACAAAGAGGGAATTGTTGAGTTCGCCAAAGGGGTTGTGGAACTAGGGTTTGAGATTATTTCCACTGGCGGAACGAAAAAAACATTAGCTGATCACGGCATTCCTGTCATAAGTGTCAGTGACATAACAGGATTTCCGGAAGTTATGGATGGACGTGTGAAAACATTGCATCCATTTATCCATGGCGGATTGCTTGGGAAACAAAATGATGAAGGGCATATGGCTCAGCTTGAAGAGCAAGGGATTGTCCCCATTCAACTGGTTTGCGTCAACCTTTATCCATTCCAGGAAACGATCACTAAACCGGATGTGACAGTTGAAGATGCTATTGAAAATATGGATATCGGCGGACCTGCCATGCTACGGGCTTCTGCAAAAAATCATGAATCGGTAGCGGTTGTGGTAGATCCGGCAGATTATGAAAAAGTGCTTGAAGGACTCCGTAAAGAGGAACTTTCTATATTGGATAGAAGAAAATTGGCAGCAAAGGTTTTTCGCCATACTGCTGCTTATGATGCACTGATTGCCGAGTATATGACGAATTTGACAGAAGAGGATCAGCCTGAGAATCTGACTGTTACATACACACTTAAGCAGTCACTCCGTTATGGGGAAAATCCCCATCAACAAGCTGCCTTTTATGTGAAGCCGCTTGGCTCAACGTTTTCAATCGCGGCAGCCCATCAGCTGCATGGAAAAGAGTTATCCTATAACAATATCAATGATGTAGATGCAGCGCTGGAAATCGTTAAGGAATTTGAACAGCCGGCAGCTGTAGCTGTTAAACATATGAATCCATGTGGTGCAGGGACAGGAGAAACAATTTATGAAGCTTTTCAAAAAGCATATGAAGCAGATCCTACCTCCATCTTTGGCGGCATTGTTGCTTTGAACCGTGAAGTAGATGTGGACACGGCAAAATTACTCCATGAAATCTTTCTTGAAATTGTGATTGCCCCATCATTTACCGACGAGGCACTTGAAATCTTAACATCCAAGAAGAATATACGCTTGCTCACGATTCCGTTTCAAGGAAAAGAGAATAGGGAGCAGAAACTAACGTCCATCACTGGTGGGTTACTGATTCAGGACTCAGATCATGCGAATCTTCAAGATGCAGAGCTTCAGGTTGTTACAAAAAGGGAGCCTACAGAAGCTGAGTGGAAAGCTCTTCAATTTGGATGGAACATTGTAAAGCATGTTAAGTCAAATGCGATTGTTGTTTCCGATGAGCAGATGACTCTTGGGGTTGGCGCAGGCCAAATGAATCGAATCGGTGCGGCGAAAATTGCATTAGAGCAGGCTGGTGAAAAAGCAACGGGAGCTATTATGGCATCAGATGCCTTCTTCCCGATGGATGATACAGTCGAAGCGGCAGCTAAAGCAGGTATCACCGCAATTATTCAGCCAGGCGGGTCAAAACGGGACGAGGATTCTGTGAAAAAAGCAGATGAGTACGGAATAGCAATGGTCACTACTGGAGTAAGGCATTTCAAACATTAAGAGGGAGAGGCATGAATGATGAAAGTACTTATTATAGGGCGCGGAGGACGTGAACATGCTTTAGCCAGGAAATTTGCCGAGAGCAAGCGCGTTACAAACGTATTTGTAGCACCTGGGAATCCCGGAATGACAGACGTGGCCGAAATTGTGAATATCCAAGAGACAGAGCATGCTCGTTTAATAGATTACGCAAAAAGAAATCAAATAGGATTAACGTTTATTGGCCCGGAGGTTCCCTTAGTGAATGGAATGGCAGATGATTTTATGGCTCATGGCCTTACCGTTTTTGGACCAACCCAAGCTGCTTCGATAATTGAAGGAAGTAAGTCTTTTACAAAGGAACTGCTAAGAAAATATGATATACCTACCGGGGATTATGAAATATTCACAGATTATAAGGAAGCAGTCCAATATGTAAAGAAAAAGGACATGCCGATTGTCATCAAGGCGGACGGGCTTGCTTCAGGTAAGGGTGTAGTCGTTGCGATGACAGAAGGAGATGCACTGGAAGCTTTAAATCAGATGCTTCTTCATCAAAGATTTGGAGAGTCTTCGGCGAAAATCGTAATTGAGGAATTTTTGAGCGGTGAGGAGTTTTCCTTTATGGCCTTTGTGAATGGAGAAAAGGTCTATCCAATGGAAATTGCTCAGGATCATAAACGAGCTTTTGACGGTGATAAAGGTCCCAATACTGGTGGGATGGGTGCTTATTCACCTGTTCCGCATATCGGTCATGACATGATTAAACAAGCTTTAGACGAAATTTTGATACCAACAGCAAAGGCAATGGTGAAAGAGGGGCGTTCCTTTACTGGAATCCTTTATGCTGGTTTGATTGCTACTGCAGAGGGTCCTAAAGTGATAGAATTTAATGCTAGGTTTGGAGACCCGGAAACACAAGTCATTCTGCCAAGGTTAAAATCAGATTTACTTGATGTAGTTGAAAATGTCCTTAATTCTGTTGATATGGAATTGGAATGGTCAGAGGAAAGTGCGGTCGGAGTCGTCATGGCAGCTAATGGCTATCCAGGTGAGTACGAAAAGGGCAGTGTTATAAAAGGGTTGAATTATGTTGATTTACCTACACATCTGTATCACGCCGGAACAAATAAAAATGAATGGGGTGAATTTGTGACAGATGGCGGTAGAGTCCTCTTGCTGGCTACATTGGATCAAACATTGGAACTAGCCCAAAAGAGGGCCTATCGTGAACTGGAAGGAATTCAATGTAAAGGTCTCTACTATCGCCATGATATTGGAGAGCGAGCGATTCAAAAACAATAAAACTGGAAGCTTACAATGGGGTACATCCTTATTGTAAGCTTTTTTGCTATCTATAGAATATAAACTGCAGTTAGAATACGATAAAAATAATATCGTAGATGAACAGGTTTTGTTTGAATGAGCAGGGGAATTATGTACTTGGGGAGTTTTGTTTATTTAGCGGATATAAGGGAACTTTTTTATGTGTCATACGTAATAGTTGTATACACATAACGGATATAAATAAATGATTTATTGATGGTGAATGCCAGGATTTGTGAATTAATTCCATTCTTTAATGCTCTAAACAATAGAAATATGTTAGTATATTGAAAGGGCTTACATTTAAAGTTTAGTAAATGGAAAAGGTGTTTCCATTTTTAAAATATAGAAGATTACGTTTCGTGAGGGGGGTTCTATTCGTGTTAGGACAAAGATACAGATGGAAGAATAAACAGCTTCGAGAGCATGTTCATGTGATTGATGGAAAATTAGCGCCAACACTTGTATTAACAAATGCTGTGTATTTGAACCAGGTATTTAGAAAGTGGATGAAGGCGAATATTTGGATATATGAAGATCGGATAGTTTATGTTGGTGAAAAAATGCCTGTTATTCAGGATGGGTATGAGATTGTAGATTGCACAGGTCAATATTTGGTACCCGGCTATATTGAGCCGCATGCCCACCCATTTCAATTATATAATCCAGCAAGCTTATGTCTACATGCCGCCCAGTATGGGACAACGACCTTAATCAATGATAATATGCTATTGTTTACGCTTTTGGAAAATAGACAAGCGTTTGCACTGCTCAAGGAATTGCGCAATCTACCAAGCTCTATGTATTGGTGGGCAAGGCTCGATTCCCAGACAGAACTGAGGAATGAAGAAATGGTTTTTTCGCATTCCAATGTGAAGAGTTGGCTTGAGCATGATGGTGTCCTGCAGGCTGGAGAGCTGACAGGTTGGCCGCGTCTTCTCGATGGAGATGATATGATGCTTCATTGGATTCAGGAAGCGAAAAGAATGAGGAAGAAAATTGAAGGTCATTTTCCTGGTGCTTCTGAAAAAACATTGACGAAATTAATGTTGCTGGGTGCTGATTGTGATCATGAGGCTATGACAGGTGAAGAAGTCATTCGCAGATTGATGCAGGGATATGATGTTTCCTTAAGGCATTCCTCGATTCGCCCGGATCTGCCTCGTATTCTGGATGATTTAAAAGAATATGAATTGAATTCCTATGACCGGTTATTTTTTAACACAGATGGTTCTACACCCGGATTTTATAAAGATGGGTTTACAGATCAGTTAATTGCAATTGCGATAGAAAAAGGTGTGCCTATTATTGATGCTTATAATATGGCATCCTTAAATATTGCCCGATATTATAATATCGATTATTTACACGGAAATATTGCGACAGGCCGGATAGCGAACATTAACTTCCTGTCTGCCGAGGATAAACCAACTCCTCACTCTGTTTTATCAAAAGGACAATGGGTGAAAAAGAATGGGAAACGAGTTGAAATGAATCAGGCATCGATTTCCTGGGGCGACTATGGTCTTAGTCCTCTGAAGCTTGATTGGGATCTTACTGAATATGACTTCCAATACTCCATGCCATTTGGCATTAATATGGAGAATAGCGTGATCACGAAACCATATTCTATTCATATTGATGTTTCGAGAGAGATATTGGATGAAGACCATGATGAGTGCTTTTTTACGTACCTGACCAGAGATGGTAAATCCAGAATCAATACCTTGCTCAAAGGTTTTGCAAACCGTTTATATGGATTTGCCTCTTCATTCTCAAACTCCGGGGATATTCTGCTGATTGGGAAGAGTAAAAAAGATATGAGATTAGCCTTTGATCGGATGAAAGAGATTGGCGGTGGTATTGTGATTGTGGAGAAGGGGGAAATATTGTTTGAAATGCCTCTACAGCTGCAAGGGATGATGTCCAACCAGGAACTTCCGATATTAATAGAACAAGAGACTAAATTGCGAGAATTGTTGGTGGAAAAAGGGTATCTATTTAACGATCCAATTTATTCATTATTATTCTTTTCATCTACTCATTTACCTTATATTAGGGTGACACAGGCAGGTTTATATGATGTCATGAATAAATCTGTACTCTTTCCGACTATAATGCGTTAAAATAGTAAAGAAAAGAGTAAGATAGAGAAAGATAAAAGATAGACTTTTTTGGAATGAGTTAATTCGAAGAGGTGCAAAACATGATTAAGAAAGCTTCGTTCATGGTAATTTTAGTTATTGTCCTTCTGGCAGGTTGTTCAGGTAATAAAGAAAGCGAAAAGCCTAAGGAATCAGATAAAGAAGTAACAGACCAACAAAATTCGTATCCGCTAACTGGATTTAATACGAACGAAAAGGTTAATCATAGGGCGATATCGGTGATGGTTAATAACCATCCCAAAGCGAGGCCGCAGTCAGGTATTTCTAAAGCAGATGTTGTGTATGAGGTTTTGGCCGAAAGCAATATAACAAGATTACTGGCTATTTATCAAAGTGAATTTCCTGAAACTTTTGGGCCAATAAGAAGTGCGAGAGATTATTATATAGAGCTTGCCAAAGGATTTGAAAGCTTGTATATTTTTCATGGCTGGAGTCCTGATGCGCAGAAATTAATTCAATCTGACTATATAGACTACTTGAACGGACTTAATCATGATGGGACCCTTTTCAAACGATCTTCAGATCGAAAAGCACCTCACAATTCCTATATCACTTATGAAAACATTTTGAAAGGTGCAAAAAATGAAGGGTACACAATGCAAGAGACGCCTCCTGCTTACTCCTTTTTTTCGGAAGATGAGACAGGGTTAATTTCGGGTGAGGAATATACAGTCGCAAACATTTCCTACGGATCTGCGGATTATGATGTGACCTATAAGTATGATGCTTCCAGTGAAAAGTATACACGCTATACGGCTGGAGTACGCACGGAAGATGAAGAGACCAAAAAACCTGTTTTACTGGATAATATCCTGATTGTTGAAGCCGTTCACAAGGTTAAAGATGATAAAGGCCGACGTGAAATTGACCTCACTGCGGGTGGAGATGCGTATTTACTGCAAAAAGGGAAACGCTCAGAGATTCAATGGTCGAATAAAGAGGGTCGAATCGTGCCAGTATCCGGTGGAACGGAAGTCAAACTAGTACAGGGTAAAACATGGATAAATATTGTACCGGATCAACCCGGCTTAAATAAGAGTGTCACACTCTCAAATGATTAGGAGGAACCTGAACATATGCAAATTAACAAACTAAAAGGCAAAGAATTGGATCAACTATTCAACGCTGTATTATCTTTGAAAGATCTCGATGAGTGTTATCGTTTTTTTGATGATTTATGTACAGTGAATGAGATACAATCTCTTGCCCAGCGCCTTGAGGTTGCTCGTATGCTTGAAGAAGGAAAAACGTATCATATGATTGAGACGGAAACAGGAGCAAGTACAGCGACTATTTCAAGAGTGAAGCGTTGCCTGAATTATGGAAATGATGCCTATTCTATGGCATTAAGCAGATTAAAAGAAAATAATGCGTGAACTAAATAAAAGCAAGCAGACCGCGTGGAAATAGCACTACGGCTGCTTGCTTTTTTATTTGCCTTCATGTACATCTCAATATCTAAATTTGTCCTCTGTTAAATTCTAATGATATTAGGTAGAATCAGGTAGTTTATTTGTCCAATTTTTAGTATGTAAACGTTAATTTTAAAACCACCAACTACAAGAGATAACCGTTTTTTAAATCGGATAAATAATGGAAGACCATGTGAATTTTCTAACTCTTTGGTATCACCAAAAGGAATGCTATAATGATTAAATGGAAATTAGAATGGGGGTTGTCTTACGTGTATGATTTTCGCGAGTGGAGGCATGTGTTTAAACTCGATCCAAATAAAGACATTTCAGATGAAGCACTGGAAAAGGTTTGTGAATCGGGTACCGATGCGATTATAGTCGGAGGTTCAGATGGTGTTACATTAGAAAATGTCCTGGACTTAATGGCCCGAGTTAGGCGTTATACACTGCCTTGTGTGCTTGAGGTTTCAAATTTAGAATCCATAACCCCGGGATTTGATTTGTATTTTATACCATCTGTTTTGAATAGCAGGAATCCAGATTGGATTCTTGGTTTGCATAAAGAAGCAATTAAAGAATTTGGCCACATGATCAATTGGGAAGAAATGCATGTGGAAGGGTATTGCATCCTTAATGCTGATTGTAAAGCGGCTGAATTGACGGATGCTGATACAGCTTTAACAGAAGAAGATGCAGCAGCTTATGCCCTTATGGCAGAAAAAATGTTGCATTTACCTATTTTTTATTTAGAATACAGCGGACAGTATGGAGATCCAGCACTTGTTAGAACCGTTAAAGATACATTAATGGATACAACCCTGTTTTACGGTGGGGGTATTACAAGTACAGAACAAGCTAAGGAAATGTCCGAATTGGCGGATGTCATTGTTGTCGGAAATCTTGTCTATGATGATTTGAAGACGGCACTCATGACAGTAGAATCTGCTAAAAAGAATAAATAAATTGTCGTCAAAGCCATTGGATGAAGTATAATAAGAACAAACGTTCGTTAGGGTGGTGTCATAATGCAGTTCTTATCAGATCGACTGTTAACGGGATTAAACAATAAACAAAAAGAGGCTGTTCAAGCTACGGATGGCCCTTTGCTAATTATGGCCGGAGCGGGCAGTGGTAAAACCAAGGTTCTTACCCATCGCATCGCTTATTTAATTGTGGAAAAAGAAGTAGCACCATGGAATATACTTGCCATCACATTTACTAATAAGGCAGCAAGAGAGATGAAGGAAAGAATTCAGGGTATCCTTGGCGGTGCTGCTGATGAAATCTGGATTTCCACCTTCCACTCCATGTGTGTGCGGATTTTACGCCGTGATATTGACAGGATCGGCATGAATCGTAATTTCTCTATATTGGATCCTGGTGACCAACAAACCGTAATTAAACAAATCATGAAAGAAAAAAATATTGATACGAAGAAATTTGAACCTAAGACCATTCTTGGAACCATTTCTTCTGCAAAGAATGAATTGATCAATCATGAGGAATTTGCCAATAGTGCAGGCAATTACTATGAGCAAACAGTAGCCGACCTTTATACAGAGTATCAAAAAAGGCTCCGTAAAAATCAGGCTTTGGATTTTGATGACTTGATTATGAAAACATTTGAACTTTTTGATAAGGTTCCGGAAGTCCTGGAATTCTATCAAAGAAAGTTTCAATATATCCATGTGGATGAGTATCAGGATACAAACCGTGCACAATACATGCTTGTTAAGAAACTGGCAAAACGTTTTAAAAACCTTTGTGTTGTTGGGGACTCCGATCAGTCTATTTATCGCTGGCGCGGGGCTGATATTGCCAACATTCTATCCTTTGAAAAGGATTACCCTGATGCCAATGTGATTATGCTTGAGCAAAATTATCGCTCCTCTAAGCGAATTTTGGCAGCAGCCAATGGTGTAATCAACAATAACCTGAACCGTAAGGAAAAGAATTTATGGACAGAGAATATAGAAGGAAATAAATTGGCTTATTTCCGTGCAGACAGTGAGCAGGGTGAAGGGCAATTTGTAGCTGGGAAAATCAAAGAATTGACAGAACAGCAAGGGAAAAAGCTTTCTGATATCGCTATTTTGTACCGTACGAACGCACAATCACGTGTAATGGAGGAAGTTCTGCTTAAATCGAATATTCCTTACACAATTGTCGGCGGTATTAAGTTCTATGATCGTAAAGAGATTAAAGATATTCTTGCTTATCTGCGTCTGATAGCGAATCCGGATGATGATATTAGCTTGCGCAGGGTTATCAATGTACCAAAACGAGGGGTTGGTGCAAGCTCGGTCGACAAAATTGCTAATTATGCTGCCGATCATGATATTTCCATGTACCAGGCGATGATGGAGCTGGAATTTATTGGACTCAGCGGGAAGGCCTATAATGGCGCTGCAGAATTCAGAGATTTAATTAAAAACTATACGCAAATGCAGGAATTCCTGTCTGTCACTGAATTAATAGAAGAAGTTATCGAAAAATCAGGATATAGAAAGTCGTTGGAAATCGAGAAGACGATTGAAGCAGAAACTCGTTTAGAAAATATTGATGAATTCTTATCTGTTACGAAAAACTTCGAAAAAGGCAGTGATGATAAAAGCTTGGTTGCCTTTTTAACAGATCTTGCTCTCGTAGCCGATATTGACCGGGTGGATGAGGACGAAGTTGTCACAGATGGTGTTGTATTAATGACGCTTCACTCTGCAAAAGGTCTCGAATTCCCTGTTGTCTTCTTGATTGGACTTGAGGAAGGTGTCTTTCCGCATAGCCGTGCTCTGATGGAAGAAGAGGAAATGGAAGAAGAACGCCGTCTTGCTTATGTAGGAATCACACGTGCGGAACGCGAATTATTTATTACCAATGCACAGATGCGTACATTATATGGACGTACTAATTTGAATCCTGTTTCCCGCTTTATTAAGGAAATTCCACAGGATTTAATCGAACATTTGAATCCGCCTGAAGAAAAAAGGCAATCAAGACCTTCCTTTATGCAATCAGATTCAAGTGCCAGAGCAAGATCGGGAATCAATGGTTCTGGTAGGAGCAGTACCGGAATCAATGGACCGGCGAGGCCTAAGGCTGTCGGAAGAACGATGATGAACGAATCCGGTGGAGAAAAACTCGACTGGCAGGTTGGTGATAAAGCTGCACACGGTAAATGGGGTGTTGGCACAGTTGTCAGTGTAAAAGGAAGCGGGGATGGCTTGGAGCTAGATATTGCATTCCCATCTATGGGCATTAAACGACTGCTTGCTAAATTTGCACCAATTACAAAACAATAGTCCAAAAAGGAAACTTTGAGTAGAGAGGGCGAAAGATATGGATATAAAAGAAGCACAAAAACGAGTGGCTGAGCTTCAATCACTATTAAATCAATATGGATATGAATATTATGTTCTTGACCAACCGTCTGTTCCCGACTCTGTGTATGATCAGACCTATAAAGAATTGGTGGAATTAGAGAGTCTATATCCTGAATTGCAAACCCCTGATTCACCTACTCAAAGAGTTGGTGGACAAGTACTTGATACGTTTACAAAAGTGGAACATATCACGCCGATGTTAAGCCTTGGAAATGCCTTTAATGAAAGCGATCTGCGTGACTTTGACAGAAGAGTCAAGCAGGGACTAGGCACAGATCAATATTCTTATATATGTGAATTGAAAATTGATGGACTGGCTGTTTCTTTGCGTTACGAGGAAGGGCTGTTTGTTAAAGGAGCTACAAGAGGAAATGGAACCATTGGTGAGGATATTACAGCCAATCTTAAAACCATTCGTTCCATTCCACTCCGATTAAATGATCCTATTACATTTGAGGTTCGCGGTGAGGCATACATGCCAAAGAAATCTTTTGCATCCTTAAATGAAAAAAAGCAAGAAAATGGTGAAGAACCATTTGCCAATCCACGAAATGCAGCAGCAGGATCCTTACGTCAGCTTGATCCGCGTATAGCTGCATCCCGTAATTTGGATATCTTCCTATATGGAATTGGTGAAACAGGTGAAACGGGTGTTGAATCTCACAGTGAAGGACTTGACCTGCTGCAAAAATTAGGCTTGAAAACTAATCCTCATAGAAGGAAATGTGCTACGATTGAGGATGTATTAGAGTATATTCAGGAATGGTCAGCTAAAAGGCCTGATTTGGATTATGATATTGATGGGATTGTCATCAAAGTTGATTCACTTTCTCACCAAGAAGAATTAGGATATACTGCAAAAAGTCCAAGATGGGCAATTGCCTATAAATTCCCTGCAGAGGAAGTCGTCACGATCCTTCGCGATATCGAATTAACTGTGGGTCGTACAGGTGTTATTACACCGACTGCCTTATTGGATCCGGTAAGGGTAGCCGGAACGACTGTCAAAAGGGCATCTCTCCATAATGAAGACCTGATCCGTGAAAAAGATATTCGTCTCGGTGACCATGTTGTTGTCAAAAAAGCGGGGGATATTATTCCGGAAGTTGTGAATGTTATCTTTGATCAGCGGACAGGAGAAGAAAAGGAATTTCATATGCCTACACATTGTCCAGATTGCGGCAGTGAGCTTGTCCGTTTAGAAGGGGAAGTAGCCCTGCGTTGCATCAATCCTAAGTGTCCGGCACAGATCAAAGAGGGAATGATTCATTTCGTTTCCCGCAATGCCATGAATATTGATGGTCTTGGTGAAAAAGTAATCATCCAACTATTTAATGAGTCCTTAATCAAGGATGTAGCTGACATTTATAAATTAACGTATGAACAGTTGATAAACCTGGAACGAATGGGAGATAAATCAGCTACGAATCTTCTGAATGCGATTGAAGCTTCTAAGAACAATTCATTAGAGCGTTTGTTATTTGGGCTTGGAATCCGTCATGTAGGAGCGAAAGCAGCCAAGATTTTGGCGGAGGAATTTGAAGATATGGATCGCTTAATGTCTGCAAATGCAGCTGAACTAACAGCCATTAATGAAATAGGTGACAAAATGGCTGATGCAATTGTGACGTATTTCAACCAGGAAGAGTGCCAGCAGCTCATTGATGAGTTGAAAAATGTCGGTGTAAATATGAACTATAAAGGTAAAAAGAAAAATATAGAAGAGATTACGGATAGTTATTTTTCTGGGAAAACTATCGTACTTACAGGCAAGATGGAACAGTACGGACGGAATGAAGCGAAAGAGTTAATTGAGGCTTTAGGCGGCAATGTGACGGGGAGCGTAAGTAAGAAGACAGATTTACTGATAGCCGGAGAGGATGCCGGATCAAAATTAAAAAAAGCCCAGGATTTAGGTATTGAGATATGGAATGAAGACAATCTAATCGAAGAACTGGGTAAGCAGGGATAGAGGTGTAGGAATGAAGCGTTTGATAGCAATTACGATGGCCCTGGCACTTATGCTTGTGGGATGTGCACCAAAATTTGATAAGGATGAAGTGGTAGAAGATAATACGGAAAAAGACTCCAAAAAGGAATCTTCCATTATTCCTGAATATCAAATATCCGACAATTATTATCAAACAATGCTGCCGTATCAGGTAAGCAGTTCCAGGGGTCTAGTGGTTTCAAACATTAATACTCGACTTGATTTGGAAGAGTTTGAAACAGGTATGATGAGGCTGGCACAAGATCCATTTCCAACGGATGAATATATTTTCAGAGAAGGTCAGTTATTAGACACGAAGACGATAAAAAGCTGGCTGAATCGTAAATATACAAAAGAGCAGCTAAAAGAGAACGAGCTTACTGCAGAGGATAATGTCGGATTAAATCCTCTAGATGATGGAAAGGGAGATATTGAGGAGAGATATGAAAAAAATCCTGAATATCTTGCCCATATTTTAGAGCATGATTATTTGATCAAAACAAAAGATAATAAAGTTGAACTGGGCGGCATTACGATCGGGCTGGCTTTAAACTCCGTATTTTATTATCAGAAGGAAAAGTATGGGGAAACATACGAAATAAAAATTGACGAAGCTAAGCTGCTTGAAGAAGGTCAGAAGATTGCAGCTGAAGTTGTAAAACGCATCAGAAATATGGAAGGCGGAGAAACCGTACCGATCATGGTTGCTTTATTTGAACAAGGTAGCAAGGATTCGGTTGTACCTGGGAATTTTATATCCTATACAAAAGTAGGAGAGAAAAGCAGTCAGATTTCCAAATGGACAAACGTACAAGAAGAATATTATTTATTCCCTTCCAATAAAGCTACGAAGGATTTCCGGGATGATGCGACAACCTTTGCTAATTTTAAGCAGGATGTTGAAGAATACTTCCCTAATTTTAATGGCGTGATTGGGAAGGCCTTTTATGTAAATAAAGAGCTACAAAAGTTAACCATTTCAATAGATATGCAGTTCTACGGAAAAACTGAGGTTATTGGATTTACACAATATGTGGCTGGTTTGGTTAAATCCAGTTTCCCTGAGTATTTAGCAGTGGAAACAAAAATAGCATCTTCGAACGGACAGGAAGCCCTTATTGTGAAAAAAGGAAATACCAAAGAACCAGATGTATATATTTATAATGAGTAAAAAAAGCTACCCTTTGCGGTAGCTTTTTTTATAAAATCGAATAAAAGGGTAAAAATGGTTATACAAAGATTTTGAATATAAACTATATTATGTGACTTTCAAGCTCCCAATAGAGTAGAATGAAAAGGGGTTACTACATAGATATAGGGAGGGAATTATATGGTACAGGCATATAAGCACGAACCACTCACTGATTTTTCTGCAAACGAAAACAAAAAAGCGTTTGAGGATGCATTGGCATTAGTAGATAGCTATCTTGGCCAGGAATATGAATTGATTATTGGCGGAGAGAGAGTATCTACAGACGATAAAATTACATCCATCAGTCCATCCGATAAAGAGGTAGTAATAGGCCGCGTTTCCAAGGCAAATAAAGATTTAGCAGAAAGAGCGATGCAGGAAGCACTGAAAGCTTACAAAACTTGGAGCAAAACAAAAGCAGAAGTTCGCGCGGATGTTTTATTTAAAGCTGCTGCCATTATTCGCCGCAGAAAGCATGAGTTCTCTGCAATCATGGTAAGAGAAGCAGGCAAACCATGGGTGGAAGCGGATGCAGATACGGCTGAAGCGATTGATTTCCTAGAGTACTATGCAAGACAAATGTTGAAATTAAAAGATGGACAGCCGGTCCAAAGCCGTCCTAATGAATATAATAGATATGATTACATACCACTTGGTGTAGGGATTATAATTTCCCCATGGAATTTCCCATTTGCCATTATGGCAGGTACATGTGTGGCAGCTGTTGTTACAGGCAATACCGTATTACTGAAACCAGCTTCAACTACACCAGTTGTGGCTGCAAAATTCGTAGAAGTTATGGAAGAAGCTGGTCTGCCTGCAGGCGTGATTAACTTTGTTCCTGGAAGCGGCAGTGAAGTGGGAGACTATCTTGTTGATCATCCACAAACTCGTTTTGTTAGCTTTACAGGATCACGTGAAGTGGGAACAAGGATCTATGAAAGAGCGTCAAAAGTACAGGAAGGTCAAATCTGGTTAAAACGTGTTATCGCTGAAATGGGCGGTAAAGATACGATTGTAGTAGATTCTGAGGCAGATCTTGAATTGGCTGCCAAGTCAATTGTTGCGTCAGCATTTGGTTTCGCCGGACAAAAATGTTCCGCTTGTTCAAGAGCCATTATTGTAGAAGATGTTTATGATGAAGTTCTGAACAGAGCGGTTGAATTGACGAAAGAATTGACGGTAGGAGATCCAACTGATTCTACTACATTTATGGGACCAGTCGTTGATGCAGCAGCATTTAAAAAAATCACCGAATACATTGAAATTGGTAAAAATGAAGGGCGCCTAATGACAGGTGGAGAATCTGATGATTCCAAAGGCTTCTTCATTCAACCGACTATTATCGCCGATTTGGCACCTGAAGCTCGTATCATGAAAGAGGAGATCTTCGGACCTGTTGTAGCATTTAGTAAAGCTCGTCATTTTGATGAAGCCATTGAAATCGCGAATAATACAGATTATGGCTTAACAGGAGCTGTAATTACTAAAAATCGTGCACATCAAGAGAAAGCCCGTGAAGACTTCCATGTTGGAAATCTATACTTCAACAGAGGCTGTACAGGTGCAATTGTTGGCTACCAACCATTCGGTGGATTCAACATGTCTGGTACAGACTCGAAAGCAGGCGGTCCTGACTACTTAACCTTGCATATGCAAGCGAAAACTACATCTGAAGCCTATTAATAGGTTCTAAAAACCCCCCTCCGAATCATTCGAAGGGGGGGTTTTTATGTACCCTAGTAATCTACTTTTACCTTTATAGATTGTTTTGCACGTTTTTATAAAAAACACAAAATTTACCATAAAATAGTTTGCAAAATCAAAAATCTGTTATATAATACAAAATATAATAAACTTTCTGTTTTATAACAAAACATATAGGTAAAGGAAGTGAATGTCTTACATGGCAGTACAAACAAATGGACTCAATATTCTTGGGAAAATGGAAAATGGTTTTGATGAAATCTTGACTCCGGAAGCGCTTGAATTCGTTGAAAACCTGGAAAGACATTTTGGTTCAAGACGAAAAGAACTATTGGATCAGCGCAGTAAACGTCAAGAAGAAATTGACAATGGTAAACTCCCGGACTTTTTGCCGGAGACAAAAAGTGTACGTGAGGGTGATTGGAAGATTGCGCCTTTACCGAAAGATTTACAAGATAGACGGGTTGAGATTACAGGGCCTGTTGATCGGAAAATGGTCATTAATGCTATGAATTCAGGTGCCAAATGCTTTATGGCTGATTTTGAAGATGCAAATTCTCCAACCTGGAAAAACAATATTGAAGGCCAGATGAATCTCCGCGATGCAGTGAATCGGACGATTACCTTTGAAAATCCAAACGGAAAAAAATATAAATTGAACAAAGAGACAGCAGTACTTATCATTCGTCCGCGAGGATTCCATCTGGAAGAAAAGAATATCACGTTGGACGGAAAGCCCATCTCAGGTGGACTAATCGATTTTGGATTGTATTTTTTCCACAACGCAAAGACTTTGTTGGAAAATGGTAGCGGTCCATATTTTTACTTGCCTAAAATAGAGAGCCATCTAGAAGCTCGCCTTTGGAATGATGTCTTCGTCTATGCGCAAAATCATCTGAGTATCCTACAAGGTTCCATCAAAGCAACTGTCCTCATAGAAACCATCCTAGCCGCATTTGAAATGGACGAAATTTTATACGAGCTGAAAGATCATTCAGCCGGTTTAAACTGTGGAAGATGGGATTATATTTTCAGCTATCTTAAGAAATTCAGAAACCATGACTCTATTATTCTACCGGATCGATCTGTTGTCACAATGGCTGTACCGTTCATGACTGCCTACTCCCAGTTGGCTATTAAAACCTGCCATAAGCGGAATGCACCTGCTATTGGGGGAATGGCCGCGCAGATTCCCGTTAAAAATGACGAAAAAGCAAATGAAGAAGCTTTTGCAAAGGTAAAAGCTGATAAGGAACGCGAAGCTAAGAATGGTCATGATGGTACATGGGTGGCGCATCCTGCTCTAGTACCAGTGGCAAAGGAAGTGTTTGATCACTATATGCCACAGCTGAACCAAATCGATAAAAAGCGTGAAGATGTACAAGTTAAAGCAGCTGATCTTCTCGAAGTGCCAGAAGGTTCCATCACGGAACACGGTGTGCGGACTAACATTAATGTCGGCATTCAGTACATTGAATCCTGGCTGAGTGGGAGAGGCGCAGCACCAATTAACAACCTGATGGAAGATGCAGCAACAGCAGAAATCTCCCGAGCACAAGTATGGCAATGGGTACGTCATTCAAAAGGAATACTGGATGATGGACGCAAGGTAGATATAGAGATGTACAAAACCTTTAAAGAAGAAGAGTTAGAAAAGATAAAACAAGAACTTGGTGAAGGGCGCTTTATGATTGGCCGTTTTACCGAAGCAGCAGAGCTTTTTGACAAATTGATTATTAGTGATGAGTATTATGACTTCTTGACTTTACCTGCATACGAAATTCTATAAAAAATCATTTAGGTTTTCATATAAAAGGAGGAAGTACGAATGATGAGAGAAGAACTGATTAAACAAATTGAAGCAGAGTGGAAAGATGAAAGATGGGAAGGAATTGAACGAACATATTCAGCTGAAGATGTATTAAAACTGCGTGGATCTGTACAAATTGAGCATACTTTGGCAAGAAGAGGTTCCGAAAAACTTTGGAATTACCTAAAAACAGAAGATTATATTAATGCACTTGGTGCTCTGACTGGAAATCAAGCTGTTCAGCAGGTAAAAGCAGGGTTAAAAGCCATTTATTTGAGCGGATGGCAGGTTGCTGCAGACGCTAATCTTTCCGGTAATATGTACCCTGACCAATCCTTATATCCGGCCAATAGTGTACCGGCTGTTGTAAAACGTATCAACCAAGCTCTACAACGTGCGGATCAAATTCATTATTCTGAAGGTAAAGAAGATATCGATTGGTTCCAGCCAATTGTTGCGGATGCTGAAGCAGGATTTGGCGGGCAGCTGAACTGTTTTGAGCTTATGAAAGGTATGATCGAAGCTGGCGCAGCAGGTGTTCACTTTGAAGATCAGCTTTCTTCCGAAAAGAAATGCGGTCACTTGGGCGGTAAAGTACTTCTTCCTACGCAAACAGCAGTAAGGAATTTGATTGCAGCTCGTCTTGCGGCGGATGTAATGGGTGTTCCTACTCTTCTGATTGCTCGTACGGATGCAGATGCAGCTGATTTGATCACAAGTGATATTGATCCGACAGATAAAGAATTTATTACTGGTGAAAGAACTCCAGAAGGATTTTACCGCACAAAAGCGGGTATTGATCAAGCAATCGCACGTGGACTTTCTTACGCACCATATGCAGATCTAATCTGGTGTGAAACATCTGAACCAAATCTGGAGGATGCGAAGAAATTTGCCGATGCGATCCATGAGAAATATCCAAACAAAATGTTAGCCTATAACTGCTCTCCTTCTTTCAACTGGAAGAAAAAATTAGATGATGAAACAATAGCGAACTTCCAAAAAGAAATCGCTAAAATGGGATACAAATTCCAATTCGTTACACTTGCTGGATTCCATGCGCTTAATCATGGTATGTTTGAATTGGCTAGAGGATATAAAGAACGTGGAATGGCTGCCTATTCTGAACTTCAGCAAAATGAATTTGCCAGTGAGCAATACGGCTATACAGCAACAAGACATCAACGTGAAGTGGGTACTGGTTATTTTGATGAAGTGGCGCAAGTGATTACTGGTGGAACTTCTTCTACAACCGCACTTAAGGGTTCTACTGAAGAAGAACAATTCCAGAAAGCCTAAATTTAAAGATTAGAAGAATAGAAAAAGCTTATGTACTAAGAAAAAGGTGAAGAGTTGTATCTCTTCACCTTTTTCTCATTTTAGTTGATTCGAAAGAAGGACTGCCGAATTTTTGAGGGAAACCTGTTAACTTTAAAGATCCAAAATACGCTAATGAAGAGAGCTGAGGTTGTTGATTCGGTGGAATTCATCATTTCATGACAAACTTTTCCCGGGCAATAATGAAAAAAATGAAGGAATATTTCACCCTTTTTTTGATTATTACTGATAAGCTTGAATCTGTCGGTAATACCGATTGCTTTAGCGCGTGAAAGTTTGGTATTATCATAATAATTGTTATTTGCGGCACGCAGTAAAATGGAGGTGGACTTGAATGACTCGCATTTCAAAAGAACAGGTTAAACATGTTGCTAATTTGTCTAGATTGGCTATCACGGAAGAGGAAACTGAAAAGTTAACAAAACAACTGGATTCAATTATCACTTTTGCAGAACAATTGAATGAGTTGGATACAGAAAATATTGAACCTACTACACATGTTTTACATATGAAGAATGTCTTAAGAGAAGACAAGGCGTCTAAAGGATTGCCAAGGGAAGAAGTACTGAAAAATGCTCCTGACCACCAAGATGGACAAATACGTGTACCAGGAATAATGGAGTAGCCAGGGAGGGAAAATTATGTCTTTATTTGATCGTAAAATAGCTGACTTGCATGAGTCGCTTCGCAAAAAGGAATTATCGGTAACGGATTTAGTTACTGAATCCTTTTCCAGAATTAAAAAAGTAGAAGGCAATGTAAATGCATTTTTAACCTTAAATGAAGAAAATGCCTATAAGGAAGCGGAAAAACTGGATCAACAAGTTGTTTCAGGTGAAATAGGCGGTCCTTTATTTGGTATGCCAATCGGAATTAAAGATAATATTGTGACAAAAGATTTACGCACAACCTGTGCCAGTAAGATATTGGACAACTTTAACCCGATCTATGATGCAACTGTTGTAGAAAAGTTAAAACAAGAGAATACCATCACAATTGGCAAGTTAAATATGGATGAATTCGCAATGGGCTCTTCTACTGAAAACTCCGGATACAAAAAAACAACAAATCCATGGAATCTCAATCACGTGCCAGGCGGTTCTTCAGGTGGTTCCGCTGCAGCGGTAGCAGCGGGTGAAGTTCCATTTAGCTTAGGCTCAGATACAGGCGGCTCCATTCGTCAGCCAGCATCCTTCTGTGGGGTTGTAGGAATGAAGCCTACCTATGGACGTGTATCTCGTTATGGCTTAGTTGCATTTGCTTCATCTTTGGATCAGATTGGACCTATTACACGTACAGTTGAGGATAATGCCTATTTACTAAACGCCATTTCTGGAATAGATCCAATGGACGGTACTTCTGCCCATATCGAGGTTCCTAATTTTACAAAGGCATTAACAGGTGATGTGAAGGGACTTAAGATTGCTGTTCCTAAAGAATATCTGGGAGAAGGAGTAAGTGAGGAAGTACGTCAGTCTGTTCTGGATTCATTAGCGACTTTAGAAAAACTGGGGGCTACCTACGAAGAAGTATCTTTGCCTCATTCCAAATATGCTCTTTCAACTTACTATTTATTATCTTCGTCTGAAGCATCTGCAAACCTTTCTCGTTTTGATGGTGTCCGTTATGGCCACAGAACAGAAAATCCAGAAAACTTAATCGAAATGTATAAACAATCAAGAGCAGAAGGCTTTGGGGATGAAGTAAAAAGACGGATCATGCTTGGAACATTTGCATTAAGTTCCGGTTACTACGATGCTTACTATAAAAAAGCGCAAAAGGTTCGTACATTAATTAAACGTGATTTTGAAACAGTGTTTGACCAATATGATGTTATTGTAGGACCAACTACGCCAACTCCTGCATTTAGATTGGGCGAAAATACAAATGATCCAATGACTATGTACATGAATGATATTTTAACCATTCCAGTCAATCTTGCCGGTGTACCGGGAATTTCAGTGCCTAATGGCTTTAGTAATGGCCTGCCACTCGGATTGCAAATTATCGGGAAGCATTTTGATGAAAGTACAGTTTATAAAGTTGCCCATGCTTTTGAACAGGCGACAGATTTCCATAAACAAAAACCGTCTCTACAGGAGGTGGAGTAAATGAAGTATGAAACAGTCATTGGACTTGAGGTCCATGTTGAATTAAAAACTGAATCTAAAATATTCTCTTCCTCTCCGAATCAGTTTGGAGCTGAGCCTAATACAAATACGTCAGTAATAGACCTAGGATACCCGGGTGTATTACCAGTATTGAATAAAAAAGCAGTTGAATATGCTATGAAAGCAGCTATGGCATTGAACTGTGAAGTGGCAACTGATACAAAATTTGATCGTAAAAACTATTTTTATCCGGATAATCCAAAGGCTTATCAAATTTCACAGTTTGATAAACCGATTGGAGAGAATGGATGGATTGAGATTGAAGTAAATGGTGAGAAGAAAAGAATCGGAATTACTCGCCTGCATTTAGAAGAAGATGCAGGGAAATTGACACATACTGCCGATGGTTATTCCTTGTGTGATTATAACAGGCAGGGTACACCGCTTATCGAGATTGTTTCTGAGCCGGATATCCGTACACCTGAGGAGGCATATGCTTATCTCGATAAGCTGAAAACAATCATTCAGTATACAGGCGTTTCCGATTGTAAGATGGAAGAAGGAAGCTTACGCTGTGATGCGAACATTTCCTTACGCCCATATGGTCAGGAAGAGTTTGGTACGAAGACGGAATTGAAAAACTTAAACTCCTTCAACTTTGTTCGTAAAGGACTTGAGTTTGAACAGCAAAGACAAGCGGAAGTACTGAATGAAGGTGGAGAAATCCAGCAGGAAACTCGCAGGTTTGATGAAGCAACAGGTGCTACCCTATTGATGCGTGTTAAAGAAGGCTCTGATGATTATCGTTATTTCCCTGAACCGGATTTAGTTGAACTATATATCGATGATGAGTGGAAAAACCGCGTTCGTGCAGAAATTCCTGAATTGCCGGATGCACGGATCAAGCGTTATACAGAAGAATTCGGACTACCGGCATATGATGCGGGAGTGTTAACTGTCACAAGAGAAACAGCCGATTTCTTTGAAGCAACCACAGCTGCCGGTGCTGAACCTAAGCAAGCTTCCAACTGGATTATGGGGGAGCTTTCAGCTTACTTAAAAACATCTCAAAAAGAACTGCATGACACGGCTCTTACTCCAGAAGGATTAGCTGGCTTAATCAAATTGATTGTAGATGGTACTATCTCTTCCAAAATCGCTAAAACTGTTTTTAAGGAATTAGTAGAACAGGGAGGAAATCCTGAAACAATCGTGAAGGAAAAAGGACTTGTGCAAATTTCTGACGAGGGTGCATTGCGTACAATTGTAACAGAAATTCTGGATAAGAATCCTCAATCTATTGAGGATTTTAAAAATGGTAAACAAAAAGCAGTTGGTTTCCTTGTTGGACAAATGATGAAAGCAACAAAAGGGCAAGCTAACCCGCAAATGGTCAATAAATTGATTATGGATGAACTTCAAAAAAGATAAATGATAACAAAAGTCTCCCGGTTAAACGGGAGGCTTTTTATTTTTTACTAGAATATTGTTAAGTGTATTCAATGTTTTATGTTCCCCTCTATAAGTAAGTTTGATATGGTAGAGGTGATATTATCAGATTAATCAGTTATTTGGTTTCTCGCCAACTTGTGATGAAAGGTTTTTTTGAGGAAACAAAAGAATATACATGTTGAAGAGAGGGGTGAAGCAATTGAAGCAAGAAAAGATGGCTAAAACAAGTTATCTGCTGGGTATTCTCTTTGGATTAAGCGCGATTATATATTTTTTTGCGGCTAATTGGGGAGGGATGGATCGTCATCTGAAAATAGGATTAATCATTATTTTAATGCTTCTGTTTTATGGAGTAAGCTATGGTTTTTCAAAATGGAAGAAACATCAACAGGATGTTGGAGCCTGGATTTTTTGGGGAGGGTCTGTTGCTTTTGGTGTGGCGGTGGCTCTGCTGGGTCAGTTATATAATTCTCATGCAGACAGCTATTCCTTATTTTTAGTGTGGCTGATTCCATCTTTCCTTTTAGCTATATTTACCCGTTATCCGATATTTTTTGTTCAATCCTACATACTTTTAAATATAACGGTGTATACATATTTTTATCCTTTGAATAGCTGGATTGATAGAAGTGATACAGAGCATACACTGATTCTTTTGGGAATCATTTTCCTAAACATTGCTGGTCTATATATCTTCTCAAAAAGAGGACCAAGGCTTATTTCGTATTTATCCAGCGCTTGGATACAGATATTATCTATTGAGCTGACCATTCGTTGGACCTCTATTTATTTGTTTAATGAGGAGAAGGGTTTCTCTTTTATCGGAATAATAGCTTATCTAGTCATTGCAATCGTTTCATGTTGGATCCTCTATGACTATATGAGGAATAGGCAGAATAAAGCGGTTAGTGTTATCTTTTCTTTAGGGATTTCCTTTAATCTCATTGTTCAATTTCTGATGATTTCAACATGGATTGATGGATTTTTAGCCTATTTCGTTGGTCTGCTTATGGCTATTGCTCTTATAGTGTTCGGCACAAAATGGTTGGCAAAACTCTCTGAATCTAGAACATCTGGTGAAACTCATTTCCTCTCTACTCTGATCAAGCTGGTCTTCGTTTTTCTGGCCGTTTTACTTTTATCATCATCAGTGATTGGAATACTGTTCCTGATTGGATTAGAAGAGTATATCACGCGGTTTATGATGGCCATGGTCATCTTGGTTCCAATTGGAAGTCATATCGCTAGGGAGAACTCTATTCTCCGCTACACAGTGATGCTGTCGGGATTGTTTATTTCCTCCACAATCCTATGGGATCATTCCGGCATTGTACTCTTCATCTATTTAACGTTAATTGGATATACAACCTGGCGTGAAAGAGAAAGGGTCATATACCCGATTGGTTTAGGCGGTATGATTTATGCAGGAGTGCTTTTGCTCTATAAACTGCTACCGGATGTCTCTGGTGATGCTGTCGTTATCATATGGATAGCTTTAATCTTTGCATTATACATCTCAGTCAAAAATCCATACACCAAAGGATGGAACTTGGTTGCGATTCTGACCCTTTGGTTGGTGCTTACATTCTTCTCAGAACATACTTTCCTTTACTATCTTTATAATTTTAGTTATCTTTTCTTCCTGATTTATTTTACGTACCGCATTATGCATAAGAAAAATCACATGCTCGAAAATGCCGTTATTCTTTATTTAATTGGATACCTTGGCTATAAATATTACGATTTATTTTGGACGCTACTTCATAAATCAATTACGTTTGCGATTGTGGGAGTCATCTTCTTATGGATTGCTATTTATATGGATAAAGAGTTAAAAGACGGGCGTGATCATAAACATTTCAAATTTGTGTTGCAGGGTGTTCGGAAATGGTTTCCAATTGTACTATTTCAGGTGCTGATCCTATTAGTTATCACTTTCCAGAAGGAAGCGATTTTACGTAATGGAACAGATATTATTTTGAAAGTAGAACCGGTAGATCCGCGGTCTCTTTTACAGGGAGATTATGTTCAATTGTCCTATAATATTAGCCAGGTAGAATCATATGATCTTCCTAATAAGGTATATGTGCTTGTGGAAGCAGACAAAAAGGGGATTTATCAAATTAAAGAGATATATGATACTATAGAAGAAGCAAAAGATGAGAAGACAGGAAATAATCAGGCTATCCTTACAGGAAAAGTCAACGGGGATACGATTCAGTATGGCATTGAAAACTTTTTTATTGAAGAAGGAACTGGAGCAGAAGTAGAAAAGAATGCCAAGTTTGCAACTATAAAAGTTGGCAGTAATGGGGATGCCATTTTGAAAAGTGTGTCAAGTAGTCTGCCGGAGATTGAGTAAACACATTAGCAAATGTCTTTTTACAGCGGTATAATAATATAGGAATTTTTGAAACGTATAAATGTACTCCGAATTTGTAATATAGGGTGATGATTGGTTATGAAAAAAGCAAGGATAATATATAATCCTACCTCAGGAAAAGAAGCATTTAAAAAACATTTACCTGAAGTTCTGGAGAAATTAGAGAAAGCTGGATATGAGGCTTCCTGTCATGCAACAACCGGAGCAGGCGATGCTACCAGAGCAGCACAAATTGCTGTGGAAAGGCGCTATGACGTGGTTATCGCTGCAGGAGGAGATGGAACGATCTATGAAGTAGTGAATGGATTAGCGGAACAGGAATACAGACCGAAATTAGGGATTATCCCAGTCGGGACAACGAATGATTTTGCCCGTGCCTTACATATATCAACGAAATCCATTCCTGAAGCGGCTGATACAATTGCTGAAGGACTAACGATTCCAATTGATATCGGAAAAATGGATGATCGTTATTTCATTAATATAGCAGCCGGAGGTCGGTTAACCGAACTGACATATGAGGTGCCAAGTAAGCTGAAAACCAGACTTGGACAGTTGGCGTATTATATGAAAGGACTCGAAATGATACTTCCTTCTTTGAAGGCGACATCGATGACGATTGAGTATGACGGCAAGCTGTTCGAGGGTGACGCAATGCTTTTCCTTGTGGCCAATACGAACTCAGTTGGTGGATTTGAGCGGTTGGCACCAGATGCTTCTCTGAATGATGGTATGTTTACGCTGTTAATCTTAAAGAAAATTAATTTGCCGGATTTTGTCCGTATAGCGGCGTTGGCTTTACGTGGAGAGCATATTCATGATCCTTCCGTGATTTACGTGAAAGCGAACCGTATAAAAGTACACTCTGCTGAAAAGCTTCAATTAAATTTAGATGGTGAGTTTGGCGGTTTGGCACCGGCTGAATTTGTTAATCTCTATCGTCATTTAGAAGTTTTTGTGCCTGATGGTGTACATGAAAAACAGAAAATAACGGATCGGCATATACTTGTTTCTGACGATGCCGTGTTTGAAAAGCCAGATTTGGACCAACTTCTTTAAGAAGTTGGGTTTTTTTATGGTAAAATCCAGGGATTATCGGTCTGTCCTATTTTATGATACAATCATGAGTACTCAATAAAAAATCGAGGTTAGCAAAGAATGACTGAAAAGAAAATAGCGCCAATTCAAAAAAATGATTATATAGATGTTGTATTTGAAGATTTGACTCATGAAGGCTCTGGAGTAGCAAAGGTAGAAGGATATCCGATTTTTGTCCCATTTGGCCTTCCAGGAGAGAAAGCCCGAATTAAAGTGACCAAGATTAATAAAGGCTATGCCTTTGGGCGCTTGATGGAGCTACTGGAAGAAAGTTCTGACAGAGTCGAGCCGCCATGTCCGATTTACCGTCAATGCGGTGGCTGCCAGCTGCAGCATTTATCCTATGAAGGCCAGCTTAAGGCTAAGGAAAAAATGGTCCGGGAAATAATGGCGAGAATCGGAAAACTGCCTGATGTACCAGTTCATCCAGTCCTTGGAATGATTGAGCCGTGGAATTACCGTAATAAAGCCCAGGTTCCAGTTGGAGAAATGGAAGGCGGACTTGTAGCTGGATTCTATGCAAAACGTTCGCATGAAATCATTAATATGGATGAATGTCTAATCCAGGTAACCGAAAATGATGATACGATTCGGACAGTGAAAGCAATATGTGAGAAATACCGCGTGCGTGCCTATGATGAACGCAATCATAAAGGGTTGCTTCGTCATATTATGGTTCGCCATGGACAAGTGACCGGTGAAATTATGGTCGTTCTTGTTACAAGGACACCTGAGCTTCCTCATGCAAGAGAAATTATTAAAGAAATCATTGGTTCTGTTCCTGGGGTTAAATCGATTATTCAGAATGTAAATTCCTTGAAGACAAACGTCATTCTTGGGTCGAAAACAAGTGTATTATGGGGAGCAGAAGTGATCTATGACTATATAGGCGATGTTAAATTTGCCATCTCTCCGCGCTCTTTCTATCAAGTGAATCCTACGCAGACGAAGGTTCTTTATGATAAGACGCTGGAGTATGCGAATCTAACAGGTGACGAAACGGTTATTGATGCTTATTGTGGAATTGGAACCATTTCCTTATTTTTAGCCCAAAAAGCTAAAAAGGTCTATGGTGTCGAAATAGTTCCTGAAGCCATTGAAGATGCTAAAAAGAATGCTGAACTAAATGGGATTACGAATGTGGAATTTGCGGTAGGCAGCGCCGAAACTGTCATCCCAGCATGGTATGAAGAAGGAATCACAGCAGACGTCTTAGTTGTGGATCCACCACGTAAAGGCTGCGACGAAAATCTTCTAAACACCATAGCAGAAATGAAGCCGAAAAAGGTCGTCTATGTATCATGTAACCCAGCTACATTGGCAAGAGACCTCATGTACTTGGAAGAGCACGGTTATAAAACAGTGGAAGTACAGCCTGTAGATATGTTCCCGCAGACAATGCACGTCGAGAGTGTAGCAAAATTAGTATTGAAATAAGGCAGCAGCCCTCAAAAGGGGCGCTGCCTTTTTATGTTTCTTGTATTGGATTTATGAACTAAATGGTGATCTAAACTAAATTGAAATTATTTGACTAAATATTCAGAAAAGTATTACTATAATAATATATTAGTATAAGTTCTGTGTTGCTATACGTCGTGTATAACACCAGACAGCATTAGGAGTATATTACTTACTTGGCGCAAATCCAGAAGAAGGAGGTGAAATTTAACGCAGGAGAGATTCCCGGGTATCGGGTTTTGCAATCGCTGTAATGCAAGTCTGAGCGAACAGCCGGGTTTGGATGACCATCACTATGTTTGGAAATGTACAGAGTGCGGTCATAAGATTAGCATTTCTTCGGATTCAATCTATGAAAATGAAGATGATTTCAGAGATTATGACGGTTAAGTAAGTACAATTGGCTAAGGGATTTCTTGAGTAGACGGCTTTATAAATATAAAGGAGGGTAACCAATGGCTAATTTTAAATTTTCAAGAAGTAGACCATTTGTTCCGTTGGGTGTACTCAATAATGAATCGGATAAATCTAAAGAAATAGATGATATCGGTGATATGGATGATATCGAAGAATTTGATGAGTCTTTAAGTGTTTACGAAGCTGCAGAGATATGGGCTTCAAACGGGAAAGATGAAGATTATATGTTTGGGTACACGGAAGAAGAATTGGAAGATGCTCTTTAAAAATCAACACCCTGTTAGAATTATTGGGTTAGCAGGATGTTGGCATCTTAGGGTTATACAGCTTTTATTTTCTTTACGTGCTTGAAGCTTCTAGTGCCGTTTTATATTGTTGCAGGAAAGAGTTGATAAAGCCAACAACTTCTCTTGTTGTGCTGTCACATATACTCCACACAAGTGGAGAGTGTAGCAAAATTAGTATTGGAATAAGGCAGTAGCCCTCTATAAGGAGGATACTGTCTTTTTTTAATTAAGGAAGTTTTCGTGCGATGTGTCTCTTTATTAAGATAATATTTTATGAGTATTCGCCTTTTTGTTTGATTTTATATAAATAAAATTATGTTTTCATTTATCTACTAGTATATATACGAACGTTAATTTACTTTTGTTATAAAATATACGTATTTTTTATTGACGGTTAGGGTTTGTGTTGTTATTATAAGTGAGTAAAGAGTGATGTTATTTCAATATAATAAAATACAAAGATTAAGCCTGAAAGTTTCTGTGAAAATACCATAAATAGCTTGACTATGAGTTTTTGTATATACGTCAAGAGCTGGTGTAATAAGATTCTTTCTTGGCTGCAATTCAACATGAATAATAGAGGAGGATCTTTTCTTGAAACAAAGTACTAAAAAAATAGCAATGGTCTTAATAATGGCTTTAATGACTGTTGTTATGGCAGCGTGCGGAAATAGTGAAGATAAAAAAGAGTCCGGATCAGGTGAAGAAGGATTAAAAATTGCTATTGTAACAAGCCTTACTGGTGTTGATGATGGCAACTTTAATGAAAATAACTATGAAGGTATTTTGAAGTTTATTGAGAACAATCCAACAGCAACTGTAAAGGCTATTAAAGAAGAAACGGGCGACCCTGCTGCAGGTGTACAAGCAGTTGCGGATATCGTAGCAGATTATGATGTTATTGTAACGCCAGGTTTCCAATTTGCTGGAGTTTCAAGTGTTGCTTTAGAAAATCCTGATAAATCATTCATTTTAATTGATTCTGAGCCTACACCTGTAGGTGATCAAAAAACGTTCGATAATATATATTCTATGACTTTTGCCGAACAAGAAGGTGGATTTTTTGCCGGAATGGCTGCGGCACTTGAAACAAAAACAAATAAAGTTGCGGTTGTAAACGGGATTGCGTACCCATCAAACGTAAACTATCAATTTGGTTTTGAATCAGGCGTAGAGTTTGTTAATAAAAACTATGGAAGAAATGTTGAAGTTGTTGAATTATCAGGTTATGCAGGCACTGATGTCAATGGTGCTGATGTTGGTGGTAACTACGCGGGATCCTTTGGAGATGAAGCAACTGGAAAAATAATCGGAAATGCATTGATTAAAAAAGGTGTAGATCAAATCTTTGTTGCAGCAGGTGGTACAGGCAATGGTGTATTCACAGCCGTTAAGGAAGCGAAAAGCGATGTAAAAGTAATTGGCTGTGATGTTGACCAGTTTGATGATGGTGTAAATGGTTCTAAAAATATCGTATTAACATCTGCGGCTAAATTTATGGGCATGAACGTTGAAAAGACATTGAATACCATTGTTGACGGAAGCTTTAAAGGTGGAAATGTAGTTCTACATGCAGATACAGATTCTACTGGATTTATCAAAGAAGAAGGCCGTCATCAATTATCGGAGGATACACTAACTAAAATGAATGAAGCATACGAGTTAGTGAAAGAAGGCACGATCGTCCCAGCCTCTAACTTTAATGGTCATACACCAGAAAAGTTTCCGGGGTTGTAATATTCAATAGAAATAAGAAATGAATCATTAGAAGTTTGTCACTCCCTGATTTCTTGAGAATCAGGGAGTTGATGGACTTCTAATTTTTTCCCTTGTAATTATTGTGGATAATGGAGGAGAAAGATGTCTGATTATATTGTAGAAATGAAACATATAACCAAACGGTTTCCTGGAATAATAGCGAATGATGATGTCTCCATCGGCATAAAAAAGGGAGAAATTTTCGCTTTGCTTGGAGAGAATGGTGCAGGTAAATCAACATTGATGAGTATGTTAGGCGGCATGTATGAACCCGATGAAGGAGAAATTTATATCCGGGGTGAAAAAGTGAATATCAGTTCACCCAACCATGCGGCGAAGCTTAACATAGGAATGGTCCATCAGCATTTTAAGTTAGTCTCTGATTATACGATTACAGAGAATATTGTTTTAGGAATTGAACCAATCAGAAAATTTGCCGGGCTCTTTCCATACGTGGATATTCGAAACGCTAATCGGAAAATTGAGGAACTGTCTAAAAGTTTTGGCTTGGAAGTCGATCCTACGAAAAAAATAGCCGATTTGAACGTTTCCATGCAGCAGAGGGTTGAAATTCTAAAGGTACTTTATCGTGAAGCAGATATCCTTATCTTTGATGAACCGACTGCAGTCTTAACGCCACAGGAAATTGAGTTTTTGCTGGAGATTATCAAAGTCTTGAGAGACGGTGGAAAAACCATCATATTGATTACGCATAAGCTGGAAGAAATCAAGAAGGTGGCCGATCGATGTGCCGTATTGAATAAAGGCAGATTAGTCGATGTCCTGGATGTAAAGACAACATCGGTTAATCATATGGCTCAATTAATGGTAGGCAGAGAGGTAAACTTTGAAACTGAGAAACTACCTGCTCAGTTTAAAGAGGAAGTATTAAAGGTAGAGCATCTAACCGTTAAAAATGAAGATGGGTTTGAAGTAGTGAAAGATGTATCCTTTACCATTCGCAGCGGTGAGATCTTTGCCATTGCAGGGGTTGCAGATAATGGACAGGTTGAAATAGCGGATGCAATAGCTGGTCTAACAAAGGTCAGCAACGGAAGTATATACCTTAATGGAAAGGATATTACGAATGAACCAATAAGAAGCAGAACAGAGGCTGGTATTTCGTATATACCTGAAGATAGACAAAGCTTTGGACTGTTTTTGGACTTCGATTTAGCTACTAACCTAGCATTAAAGCAGTACTACAAGGAGCCTTTTTCTAGTAAGTGGATGCTAAATAAAGAGGAATTCGAGCGATCTGGCAGTGAGTTGATTGCTAAATATGATATTAGAAGCGGACAAGGTATCAAAACTCAAGTTCGTTCAATGAGCGGTGGTAATCAGCAAAAAGCCATCATCGCTCGAGAGATTGAATTGCAATCCCCTCTTATGATTTTCGTTCAACCAACACGTGGAGTAGATATTGGTGCAATCGAAAATATCCATAAGATGATCATTCAAGAACGTGATCGTGGAAAAGCGATTCTCCTTATATCATTGGAGCTTGATGAAATTATGAATGTAGCGGATACCATAGGAGTTATCTATAATGGCCAACTTCAAAAGATTGCTAGTAGAGAATCATTAACGACCAATGAAGTCGGTGAATATATGATGGGGGCAAAGCATGAGTAAAGATAGAAAGAATAAAAACTTACGTAATAGTCTTATTCGGCGAATAAATAATGAGAAGTGGCAATCGATCTCCATTCCACTAGTCGCCATAATCATGAGTTTTATTGCGGCGGCTATTGTCATACTTTTAATGGGTAAAAACCCTTTGCAGGCATTCTACAACTTATTCCAAGGGGCAGGAATTTTGCCGAAACCATCCTATGCAGGCTATAAAAACATGTTGACTGATTTCATGAGTTTGCTGAACGCGATGACGCCGCTTTTATTTGCGAGCTTGGCAGTTGCTGTTGCGTTTAGAGCGGGTCTATTTAATATAGGTGTTGCCGGTCAAATGCTCGTCTCTGGTTTTTTTGCGACGATTATTGTCGGTTACAGTGGTTTGGATGCAATCATCGCAAAGCCGCTTGTTTTACTGATTGGTATTGTCGCTGGAGGACTGATGGGAGGATTAGTTGGGTGGCTCAAATATAAATTTAATATCAATGAAGTCGTATCGACGATCATGTTGAATTATATTGCACAATATGTCATCAGCTTTTTTATTCAAATGTATTATATTGATCCAGTCTCAAGGCAATCTAAATATATTTCCGAAGCAGCAAGATTAACGTTGGCGAATGTTGAAATAGGGGCCTTGAAAATGGATATTCCGTTAGGCTTTGTTTTGGCCATCATAACCGCTATTTTAATAAAGATTCTCATGGACAAAACAGTGGTTGGATTTGATATTAAAGCAGTAGGTTCTAATCGCAATGCAGCAAAATATGCAGGAATCAATGTGGGAAGAAATACAGTCCTGGCAATGGTTATATCGGGAAGCTTGGCTGGTCTGGCAGGTGTCACGTATTATTTAGGTTATTATGCTTCCATACAACCAAAAGTATTATCAGACATCGGCTTTGATTCTATTGCTGTAGCCCTATTAGGAAACTCTCATCCGATTGGTGTTATTTTCTCTTCATCCCTAATATCAATCATTGATCAGGGAAGCACATACATGAGTTCACAGGCAGGCATCAGACAAGAAATTTCTTCTGTGATTGTTGGGTTAATCCTGTTATTTAGTGCATGTGGTGTATATCTGAAATATAAAATTAGCCGCATGAATGAAAAAGAAGCGGAACGAAAGGAGAGTAAATCATAATGGATACAGTAATTATGGATGGCCTATCCTTTGCGTTGCCTCTTTTTATTATAGCAATTGGCGGTATATACAGTGAAAAGAGCGGTATTACCAACTTAGCCCTTGAAGGGTTCCAAGGTTTTGGGGCATTCATCGGGGCGCTGTCAGCTGTATTAATCGCAAATGCCTTTGGTACAGATATCCAAGATTTATTTTACGTGGCGTTACTATTTGCCATGATCGGCGGGATGGTTTTCGCCATTATTCACGCTGTACTATGCATTAAGTTTAAGGCAAACCAAGTGATCAGTGGTGTCGTCATTAATATTTTGGCTTTGGCTTTAACAACGTTCTTAACGACACAAATTAATGCGCTTGTCTTTGGAACTGCTTCGGACAAGTTCCAGTTAGGTGTCATGGAGCGGTTTACTATTGCTGGTTTAGCCGATATACCAGTAATAGGTGCAATCTTTACGAATGTGTATCCGTTTGAAGTGATTATCATCGTGATTGCCATTTTTGCTTGGTATCTTTTATATAAAACAAAGTTCGGCATGCGCTTAAGAGCGTGCGGGGAAAATCCTCATTCGGTTGATGCAGCAGGTGTAGACGTAGCGAAAATCAGGTTTACAGCAGTCATTATATCGGGTCTATTATCAGGTCTTGGCGGCATGTGTTTTGCCTATTCTATTTCAGCTAACTTTTCTTCCAGCATTTATATGGGATATGGATTTTTAGCGATTGCTGCATTAATTTTCGGTAATTGGAAGATTGTTCCTACACTAGCTGCTTGTCTTTTATTCGGTTTTGCAAAGTCTGGCGGAGCCTTTATTGCTCAGTCAATGGCATTGCCAAGCAGTTACACTGATTTATTTATGATTTTACCGTATGTCTTAACATTATTGTTATTAATCTTTTTTTCTAAATCGAATCGTGCTCCGAAAGCATTAGGTGAAATTTATGACAAAGGAAAGAGGTAACTATATTCACTAAGTAGTTTCCAGTGGGTGAGTAACTATTATGATTTTAGATATTACAAACTCTCATTTTGCGGCGAGATAAGGTAAAAAAACCACCAATATTTCGTGTGTTGCCACATACATTCAAAATATGGAATGTGTCGCATAGCATATATGGAAATAAGGCAGTCAACCCTCCTAGGGGTGCTGCCTTTTTGTATTTCCTGTATCGGATTTATGAGAATTGTATGGAATCTGGATATGCCCCTCAGCTGTACAAATAATCTATTCTATCTACCAGTTAGTGAAGGAGTGTGCAGTTAATCCCTTCTGTCTTGGGGCCTTTTGTTGTTTTATAAAATGGTTTCAGTGCAATTCTGCGCTAAATCACCACAATAAGACCGGTCGCTTAGGGTATTCTTCAAGGAGGAGTTATGCCATATTGTTAAGCTAAAAAACTTTGATTTAATTAAGTGGGTTTTGATCCCACATTGTTTTTTCAGAAAATAGTTTAGCTAAAATTATAATAACTAAGCACAGATAGGATTCAGCATTTTGTGATTTACGAAACAATAAGGCAAATGTGTTTTTTGAAAAATAAATTTAATTTCATTGACTATCAATACATGCGTTGTTAGAATGCATAAAAAGGTTTATGAAATAAAAACAACTATAACTCGTATAATCTTGGAAATATGGTCCAGGAGTCTCTACAAACTAACCACTTTAATTAGTTCGTCTACGGGAATAGATACGCACAGAATGTATAGTAAACTGCTAGTTATTATTTATACATCCTCTACCCAGCTTATTTTTCCCACTGAACAAAAAATGAGGAGGAATAAGATGAAAATCCCAGAACAAATCAAATCCCAAATATTAGCGGCACGAAACATCAGTTTACCTGAGCTAGTTATTAAAAATGTTCAACTAGTAAATGTGTTTACGGATGAAATAGAGCGAGCGGATGTCGCCATTCATAATGGTAAGTTCGTAGGTATTGGCCAGTATCATGGTGAAAAAGAAATCGATGGTACGCCATATATAATGGTGCCAGGCTTAATTGATTCACATGTCCATATTGAATCTAGTATGCTTTCTCCTTCCCAATTTCAAAAAGCTGTTTTACCGCGAGGAATTACGACTATTATCACAGATCCCCATGAAATCGCAAATGTTCAAGGGGTAAAAGGAATAGAATGGATGTTGAAAGACAGTGAAAACTGTTTATTGAATTATCGCTATCAACTGCCTTCCTGTGTCCCGGCAACTTCCTTTGAGGACAATGGATCCACTTTGACGGCTGAGGATCTTGCGCCTCTTTACAATCATAAGCTTGTGCTTGGCTTGGCAGAAGTGATGGATTTCCCTGCCGTATTATCCGGTCAGGAAGATATAATGGCAAAGCTCTCAGGTGCAATTATGAACAATGTTCCAATTGACGGACATGGTGCAGGTTTAAGCGGAAAAGAGATTAATGCTTATTTGACAGCAGGAATAACAACGGATCATGAATGCGTAATACCAGAGGAAATGATTGAACGGGTCAGAAGAGGTATGTATGTGATGCTTCGTGAAGGCTCGGCTGCCCGCAATCTTCATGATTTGTTAGCCGGCTATAGTAAAGAGCTTTCGCATCGTTTAATGTTTTGTACAGACGATAAGCATATAGATGATTTATTAGAAGAGGGAAGTATTGATTATCATGTGCGTGAATGTATAAAGGCTGGAATCGATATCTATTCTATTATGAGAATGGCATCTCTTAATGCTGCTCAATGCTATAACCTAAAAGGAAAAGGGGCAATTGCTCCTGGCTATGATGCTGATTTTATATTATTAAATGCAATTGAAGATTTTGATATACATTCTGTTTGGGTAAACGGCATCCGATACGAAGAGGAAAGAGAGCAAGCGAAAGAAGCGTCTTTTGAAAATACCGTTATATTGGGAAGCTACTCTAAAGAGCTGTTACGTCTGCCATTAACTTCTGAGACTGCTAGGGTTATTGAAATTATTCCTAATTCAATAGTGACGAAAAAAGCGCAATACAAGGTACCGGTTGAAAATGACCTGTTTGTGCCAAGTGAAGGAGAGGATTTCGTAAAAATAGCTGTAGTCGAAAGGCATAAAGGTACAGGAAGAGTAGGGGTAGGTATTGTAAAGGGCTTCCGTCTGCAAAAGGGAGCGGTTGCTACAACGATTGCTCATGACTCGCATAATATTATTTGTATCGGAACGAATGATGAAGATATGGACATCGCAATCAGGGAGCTTGAGAAAATCGGTGGAGGTATTTCAATTGCCTGCGATGGAAAGACAATCGCTTCATTATCCTTGCCAGTTGCAGGATTAATGACAACCATCTCAGCTGAAGAATTGAATGATCAATACAGCCAATTACTAATTGCACTGTCATCCCTTGGCATTACGGATGAATTCTCACCTTTACTGACATTATCTTTTTTGGCCTTGCCAGTTATTCCTTCTTTAAAGCTTACGAATCAAGGATTGTTTGATGTTGATACATTTATGTTTGTGGATGTAAGTGTATAAATTACTCGGTGAGGCCTCTCAAAAGTCTTCAATGTCTTTGAGAGGCTCTTTTCGCTTGTTTGTGCTGAATCATATAGATCCTATAAATAATTACAGTTTACAGGACACCATACGTTTTTAATTACAGTCCACAGAAGTGAAAGTGTGTGCATTGCTAAGCTATTAATAGAATATCAGCGTTTTAACTTCATACAGATGTGTCTTTATCATCCCGTCGACTAATGTTGACGGGAATTATTTATATGGATATGAATCGAGAAAGGAGTACCCATATATTATTGATGTAAATAGATAAGGAATTATTGAAGATACTATGTCATATGAATGGTCTAATTGAGAAACTGATACTCCAGAGAGTTTAATTTAAACCACTGTAAACCAAACTGACTCAATAAAGAATTTCCTTGAGTAAATAGCTTGTATAAAAAATTTAATAATGCAGAAAAATATAGTTGGATTTTGATCTTTCGAATAATAAAAGCAAACGAATTGAAGAAAATAATGAGGTGATCTATATTTGTACGGGATTAAGTATTCAATCTCCAGAGGGTAAATGGTTTTTTGGAAGGAATATGGACCTAGCATATTATTTTAATCAAGCAGTTATGATTATACCAAGAAACTATCAATATCAAGATAGAGTAACAGGTAATATGGTAACTAATAAGCGTGCTATCATTGGAATGGGGACAGTAATTGATAATCATCCTCTTCTAGCCGATGCTATGAACGAAGATGGTCTAGCCTGCGCAGGATTAAATTTTGAAGGCTACGCCTACTTTGAGGAAGAACCGATTGAAGGAAAAAATAATATCGCACCATACGACTTTATACAATGGGTATTATCAAATCACGAAACAGTAGAAGAAGTTAAACAAGGAATTGAGTGTTTAGAACTTGTGGATTGCCCAATTAATGAAGACACACCTGTTTCAATGCTTCATTGGATGATTACCGATAAAACTGGAAAGGCTATTGTGGTAGAAAAGACAAAAGACCGCTTGGCTGTACATGACAATCTCATAGGAGTTTTGACCAATAACCCTACCTTTGATTGGCATGTAACGAACTTGAATGAGTATTTACATCTAACACCGTTTTCACCAAAAGAAACAAATTGGGGTAAGCAAACATTAAAATCATTGGGGATTGGAGCAGGAACATTAGGCATACCCGGTGACTTTGCATCCGTCTCCAGATTTGTAAGGATTGCTTATATTCGCTCACATATGCCTAAAATCGAGGGAGATATACCTTCTATCACACAATTTTTTCATATGCTGGATTATGTGAAAATGGTTAAAGGAGGGGTCCTTACAGATGAGGGTTTAGAGGATGGTACAACCTATTCCTCTTGTATGGATCAAGAAAAAGGTGTTTATTATTATAAAACGTATGAAAATAATCGGATCAATGCGATAGATATGCATAAGGAACAACTAGAGGGGACCAAACTGAGAATCTTTAACTACCTTGTAAACCAGGATGTTAACTATCAGAATTAGATCCATAAATATTGGATTAGGCTTTTAAGCGGATAGCATGAACAGGAGAGAGCTTATCATATGGGTAAAAGTACTCCTACTTCTTTAGAGTGTAAAAAAGCTAAGCATTAATTATCACATAAAGGATCCACACGTCTCAATTGTGTGTCAGATGGATTAACCTAATCTTGGAATAAAGATTAGGTCTTTTTTCCTTATAACTTAAAAGGTATGTGGATAACCAGTATATTATATTAATATAATATTAAAACTGTTACTCAAGATAGAGGAGTGTAAATAAATGCTGACACGCTATTCAATGTCGTTACTATTTTTTAACCTATTAGTTTAATTTAAAAAAAGATTCTTAAAAGGTGAAAAAATACGTATAATAATAACTATTAAAAGAGAGAAATGGAGTATATCAAATGGTTCAATCAATCAATACAAAAGTCGATTTAGTTATTGATGCAACATCACATATGGGACTTGCGGAATATGGAAAAATTATGATTGGAGATAAAGGGTTTGAATTCTTTAATGAACGTGATGCTCGTAAATTTATTCAAATTCCTTGGGAAGAAGTTGATTATGTCATTGCTTCTATCATGTTTAAAGGGAAATGGATTCCGCGATATGCCATTCAAACTAAGCGAAATGGAACATTTACATTTTCTTCGAAGGATTCAAAAAGAGTTTTACGGGCCATCCGTGAATATGTTGATCCAAATCATATGATTCAATCATTAAGTTTCATAGATGTAGTCAAACGAGGTATGAAGAATATATTTAAAAAACAATAGTCTTATATAAAAGACAGGGAGTGAACTTGTCTTTTTTTGTCGTAGGAAAACGAAAATTGCGACTAATTAACCAGACCATTGCACAAGGGAAGGAGACACGGAAAATCAAAATCTTGCTTGAAAGCGGATTATTCGACATGCTATAATCACTATGTGAGTTGATTGAAATTTTCGAAAAGCGAGTCTTAATAACCATCTCCTTTATTTTTTACGCGTTACTAATTCGATCAGGCATGAGTAAAAAGTATTGATTGATGAAGAAAAAGGGGAAGCGTTTATACCTATAACTTCATTTAATCGACTTTCTATTTATGTCTTTTTTTGTCGATAGTGTAATCGCTTATGGATGGTTGTAAAAAACGTCTATGAAATAAGTAGGCGTGTTTTACCGTGTTTGTTAGATTGTGATAATAATAGGAGGTAAAAAGATGGTAGGGATTATCATTGCTAGTCACGGCGAATTTGCTAGTGGTATCTTGCAATCCGGGGAGATGATCTTTGGAGTACAAGAAAATGTAAAAGCTGTTACATTGATGCCAAGTGAAGGACCTGATGATGTAAAAGCAAAAATGAAAGAAGCAATCGCCTCTTTCGATAACCAAGATGAAGTATTATTCTTAGTCGATCTTTGGGGTGGTACACCTTTCAATCAAGCCAACAGCTTGCTTGAAGAACACAAAGATACATGGGCAATCGTTGCTGGTCTGAACTTGCCAATGGTGATTGAAGCTTTTGCATCCCGTTTTTCAATGAACACAGCACATGAAATTGCTGCTCATGTTTTAGGTACTGCTAAAGAAGGAGTTAAAGTAAAACCTGAAGAATTAGAACCGGCTGCAGAGGCAACACCTGCTGAAAAACCGTCAACAGCAGGTACCCCTGGTAAATTTGAATATGTGTTAGCTCGTATTGACTCTCGCTTGCTTCACGGACAAGTAGCGACTGGTTGGACTAAAGCAACAAATCCTACTCGTATCATTGTTGTATCTGATACAGTAGCTAAGGATGATCTTCGTAAGAAATTAATCCAACAAGCAGCTCCACCAGGTGTAAGGGCACACGTTGTTCCTGTACATAAAATGATTGAACTTGCAAAAGATGATCAGCATTTTGGCGGTCAGCGCGCACTGCTTCTTTTTGAAAATCCGCAAGATGCACTTAGGGCGGTTGAAGGCGGCGTTCCATTGGAGACGATCAATGTTGGTTCTATGGCACACTCAACTGGTAAAGTTCAACCGAATAAGGTGCTGGCATTTAACCAAGAGGACATTGAGACTTTTGCTAGATTAAAAGAGCTTGGTTTGAAATTTGATGTACGTAAAGTTCCGAATGACTCAAAAGGCAACATGGACGACATTATCAAGAAGGCCCAAGAAGAGTTAAACAAACAAAAGTAATCATGATGATCACGAAAAAAAGGGAGGATAAATCATTATGGATTTGACTATTATTCAAATAATATTAGTCCTTTTCGTAGCATTCTTAGCCGGTGTAGAAGGAATTTTAGATGAATTCCACTTCCACCAGCCAATTATTGCATGTACGTTAATCGGCTTAGTTACAGGTGAACTTGTACCTTGTCTTATTTTAGGCGGTACGCTTCAAATGATCGCTTTAGGTTGGGCGAACATTGGAGCGGCCGTAGCACCGGATGCTGCGTTAGCATCAGTTGCATCTGCCATTATTTTAGTTTTAAGCGGACAAGGTCAAGAGGGAGTATCTTCTGCAATTGCAATTGCGGTTCCGCTTGCAGTTGCTGGTCTTTTATTAACAATTATCTGCCGTACGATTGCGACAGCATTTGTCCACTTTATGGATGCTGCAGCTGCAGAAGGAAATATAAGAGTAGTAGAATTTTGGCACCTCGCTGCAATCTGTATGCAAGGATTACGTATTGCAATCCCAGCTGGATTGATTTTAGCAGTTGGTGCAGGTCCGGTTCAAGGCTTACTTGAATCGATGCCAGATTGGTTAACGAACGGTTTAGCAATCGGCGGAGGAATGGTTGTTGCCGTTGGTTATGCAATGGTTATTAATATGATGGCTACAAAAGAAGTATGGCCATTCTTTGCAATTGGATTCGTATTAGCGACTGTTACAGAAATCACACTTATTGGTTTAGGTGCTATCGGTGTGGCACTAGCACTCATCTATTTAGCTCTTTCTAAACAAGGCGGTTCAGGTGGTAATGGCGGAAATGGTAATACAGGTGATCCAATAGGCGCTATTATTGATAATTACTAAGAAGGAGGAGGACAGAAAGTGGAAAAAGAATTGAGATTATCGAAAAAAGATCGTATTTCTGTTTGGTGGCGTTCAACTTTCATTCAAGGTTCTTGGAACTATGAACGAATGCAAAACGGTGGTTGGGCGTATGCAATGATTCCAGCTATTAAAAGATTATATAAAACAAAAGAAGACCGCTCTGCTGCACTAAAACGTCACTTAGAGTTCTTTAATACTCATCCATATGTAGCTTCACCTATACTTGGTGTAACTTTAGCGCTTGAAGAAGAACGTGCAAATGGAGCACCGGTTGACGATGTAGCTATTCAAGGTGTTAAAGTTGGTATGATGGGACCTTTAGCAGGTATTGGGGATCCAGTTTTCTGGTTCACGGTTAAGCCAATCCTTGGTGCATTAGCAGCTTCGCTAGCTATGACTGGTAATATTCTTGGACCGATTCTTTACTTCGTTTTATGGAATCTTATTCGTATGGGATTCACTTGGTATACACAGGAATTTGGTTATAAAGCAGGTTCTAAAATTACAGACGACTTATCTGGCGGATTGCTTCGAGACATTACTAAAGGTGCCTCGATACTCGGGATGTTTATCCTTGGTGCGTTAGTTAACCGTTGGGTATCTGTTAAGTTTACGCCAACTGTATCTTCCGTTCAGCTTGATGAAGGTGCTTATATCGATTGGGATAAGTTACCTGCAGGAGCAGAAGGAATTAAAACGGCACTTGAACAACAAGCTGCCGGTCTTTCATTAAGTGATGTTAAAGTAACAACTCTACAACAAAATTTAGATAGTTTAATCCCAGGCTTATCTGGATTACTATTAACACTGCTTTGCATGTGGCTGCTTAGAAAGAAAGTATCACCAATCGTCATGATTCTTGGATTGTTTGTCGTTGGTGTTGTCTTCCATGTATTAGGCATAATGTAATGAATTCATAACGATTGCTCAGGCTTTCAAATATCTGGTCAATAAAAAGAGAAGCACCTCCTGATGTGAGTCCATCATTTTCAGGAGGTGCTCTTCATATACACGCATAAAACTTACTGTTGACCTGTTACATCCATATCAAGGTAGAAATTGTTGTTCAGAATTCCATTACAGCAAGAAACAACAGCTTGATAGAAGATAGTAAATAATATAGTTTAGGAGGCTGCTATGCTTACTATTGGTTATATTGGAAATGGGAAAAGCACGAACAGATACCATTTACCGTTTGTACTGCAAAGAGAGAATATTAAGGTGAAAACAATCTATCAAAGGAATCCTAAACATGAAAGCTGGAATCGGATTCCAGGAGTCCATTATACATCTGAGTTAGATCAACTATTAAATGATAAAGATATACAACTCATTGTTGTTTGTACAAAACATGACAGTCATTATGAATACGCAAAATTGGTATTAGAACATAATAAACACTGTTTAGTTGAAAAGCCTTTTATGGAAACTTCCGAGCAGGCCAAAGAAATTTTTGCAATCGCGCGTGAGAAAGGATTAATTGTTCAGGCTTATCAAAACAGACGTTTTGATAGTGATTTTCTAACTGTTCAAAGGGTTATTGAAGAAGGGAAATTAGGAGACCTGCTGGAATTAGAAATGCATTTTGACTATTTCCGCCCCGAAGTACCAGAGTCTACTCATACTTTCAATCCTGCAATGTCATTTTTATATGGACATGCCTGTCATACACTGGATCAGGTCATCAGCTATTTCGGCAAACCGGATCATATTCACTATGATGTTAGGCAATTATTAGGGCAAGGAAGAATGAATGATTACTTTGATTTGGATTTATACTATGGTCAAGTGAAGGTTTCTGTAAAATCCAGTTATTTTAGAATTAAAGAAAGACCTAGCTTTATAGTCTATGGAAAAAACGGATGCTTTGTGAAAGCGACGAAAGATCGTCAGGAAGAACACTTAAAATTATTTTACATGCCTGATAACAAAGATTTTGGAGTAGATACACTGGAACATTATGGTGTACTGACATACGTTGACGAAGATGGTACATTCCACGAGGAAAAAGTGAAATCCATTAATGGCGATTATGGTCGAGTATATGATGAATTATATGAAGCTATCATAAATGGGAAAGATAAAACCATTACAGATGAACAAACACTGCTCCAAATGGAAATATTAGAAACTGGGATTAAAAATTTAAAGTAAAATAAAGAAATAATTATGTTTTGTGGACAATAAACATAATTAAACTTCTAAGCGGCTTTAGCTCTGTATGATAAAGAGCTAAGGCCGCTTTTCTATTACTTGGCATTAGAGGGGATGATAAATAGGTTTATTTTTATCTTTTTCTTATATAAATTCTTAAATAGGAGTTAAAAAGGAGGAGATACTATTTATAAGCGTTCCGTTGATTAATAACTAAGAAATAATCTACTTAGATAAATTTCTATAGTTTGATAAAAAGTGCTAAAGCATGCTATAAGTGTAAAAGAAGATTATTTCTGTTTAGTTTTGGGATAGATTTTTATCTGATATCCCCTTAATGAGAGGATTGAAATTAGAATTATGAAAGAAAATTTTTGGCGTGATCTACCACGACCTTTTTTTGTACTGGCACCAATGGAAGATGTGACGGATGTTGTTTTTCGCCATGTCGTGAGTGAAGCGGGGAGACCTGATGTGTTTTTTACAGAGTTTACAAATTCGGAAAGTTATTGTCATCCACAGGGAATAGAGAGTGTGCGGGGACGTTTAGCCTATACAGAGGATGAACAGCCTTTGGTAGCCCATATTTGGGGGGACAAGCCTGAAAACTTCCGAAAAATGAGTATTGGTATGGCAGAACTAGGTTTTAAAGGTATAGATATCAATATGGGATGTCCCGTACCCAATGTTGCTGGCCATGGGAAGGGAAGTGGACTGATCTGCCGTCCAGAAGTTGCAGCCGAATTAATACAAGCAGCCAAAGCAGGGGGATTGCCCGTAAGTGTGAAGACAAGGCTTGGTTTCACAGATATAGACGAATGGCGTGGTTGGCTGACACACATATTGAAACAAGATATCGCTAATCTTTCTATACATCTGCGTACCAGAGAGGAAATGAGTAAGGTTGATGCTCATTGGGAACTGATTCCAGAGATAAAGAAACTTCGAGACGAGGTTGCACCAGATACACTTCTAACGATCAATGGGGATATCCTTGATCGTGAAATGGGATTGAAACTGGCTCAACAATATGGTGTTGATGGGATTATGATTGGCCGCGGTATTTTTAAAAATCCATTTGCCTTTGAGCAGGAACCGAAAGACCATAGCAGTAAGGAATTGCTTGATCTCTTAAGATTGCATTTAGATCTCCATGATCACTATTCAGACGTAGTACCTCGCAAGTACACGCATCTTCATCGCTTTTTCAAGATCTATGTCCGTGGATTCCATGGGGCTGGAGATTTAAGAAATGAGTTAATGAATACGAAATCTGCTGATGAAGCACGTGCCATACTCGATAACTTTGAGAAGCTTAATGCTTTGGACGAAACAGTAGAAGTGTCCGAGTGAGAAAAGTAGTCATAAAATATTGAGAACCCATAGTTGGAGTTCATAATAAGTTTATTATGGTTAAAAATAATTTTAAATTTGTTTTATAGTAAAACAAATTGCAAGCCTATATGATAGTATGTTTGCCAAATATATGAGAATTCAAATCCTAAATAAACCCTTAGAACTGCATGGTTTTTGCAGTGTCTAAGGGTTTTTGTTTTAATGAGTCAATAGTTTTTCTATCCATACAATATAGGAGTAACTAACTATTTTCTAAAATATTTTAATAATTCAAATTATTCATGCTATTATTCCTCCCTCATCTTATAATGAATAAAATAGAGGTTAGTGGGAGGGAAAGGCATTGAAGAAAAAATTAATAGTACCTGTCATTCTATCGTCAGCTATATTAGTAGGTTCTATACCAATTGGTAGTGTTTTGGCACAACCTGTTAATTCAAAAGCAGTTAGCAAGGAATGGAATGAGAGGGCTAGCGTTCCACTGTTTGTGAAGGAAAAGGCCGCTGAAAAATACTCTTCTAGTACACCCTCCAATGCTTTGAATTATTTGAAGAATAGGCAAGCGAAGACTGGCATAAGCAATCCTGAGAAAAACTTGAAGGTGAAAGAAGTACAAAAAGATGAACTTGGCATGACTCACATCCGTTTTAATCAATCGGTAAATGGAGTAAATGTTGAAGGTTCCGACATTATTGTGCATTTTAATAAGGAACATGAAGTTGAATCTGTTAATGGAAGAATGAATCAGACACTCAGTGAGTCAAATGTGAGTACAGCTGTCTCCTTAAGTGTTGAAGGAGCAGTAAAAGCAGCCTTATCCTCTGTCAAAGCTCCTAAAGAGCTGACATATGATCCAATTACTGAACTGGTTGTCTATCCTTACAAAGGAGAAAATCATACAGCCTATAAAGTGAATGTTAACTTCATGGGTATGGAACCTGGAAACTGGTTTGTCTTTGTTGACGCAAAAACGGGTGAGATAATTGATCAGTATAATGCTCTCATGCATGCCGCTGAACCAAAAACACAAAAAGGGACAGGAATTGGTGTACATGGAGAACGCAGAGAATTACATATAACCCGCGTGAAAGAAAAGAATTCTGGTACTAAGTTCTCGTTAGCAGATTATGCTCATGCCAATTTGGATGGGATTGAAACATATGATGCTAAAAATGATAATACTTCCAGTAATGACACTCTTTACGTTGGAAATTCGGCTGCTTTTATCAAAGATTATGATCGAGCGGCTGTTGATGCGCATTATAATTCTGAAAAGGTGTATGAATATTTCCTAAATGAACATGATCGAAATTCCCTTGATGGAGAAGGAATGGCCATCATTTCTAAAGTTCACTATGGTACCAATTATAATAATGCTTCCTGGAATGGGCGTTGGATGACCTATGGTGATGGGGATGGGGAGTTTATGATTTCTCTGGCGGCCGGTCTGGATGTAGCAGCACATGAGATGACGCATGGGGTTATTACAAATTCAGCAAATTTGGTCTATCGAAACCAATCTGGAGCATTAAACGAATCGTTTGCGGACGTGTTTGGTGTACTTGTTGACGATGATGACTGGGAAATGGGGGAGGATATTATGGCCCCTGCTGCTAAAGCTGATGGAGTTACGGTATTACGCAGTCTAAGTAATCCAAACAGTGTGGTTGTCAGCAACGAACAAAGAAGGGAATACAGCACAAATGGGGGAGTTTATCCAGACCATATGGACGAGTTTTATCATATGCCGACTTCCGTTGATGGCGGTGGTGTTCATGTGAATTCTTCCATTACAAACCATGCTGCCTACCTGATTGGTCAAGAACTTGGAAGAGAAAAGCTTGGGAAAATCTACTATCGAGCTTTAACGGTATATTTAACCACTAATTCTGATTTTAGCGATGCGCGGAACGCGATTGTCCAATCTGCCGTTGATTTGTATGGGGAAGGCAGCGAGGAAGAGACAGCCGTTCATTCTGGTTTTGATGCGGTGGGAATTTATTAATGAAAAACGGGTAGATAAAGTAGTTCAAATGCTCGCTTCTGCAGACTATCTGTGGGAGCTTTTTTATTGCTTTCTTATTAATAATTTTTTGGCTGAAGTAAGGGTGTGGATGTTAAATGTTACTTATGAGTTGAGTGAAGAAAAGCGGGTGGAAAATGGATGATTATTTGAAGGAAAGGATCGAAAATATAATCGGTAATACACACAATTAAGATTCTCCATGAACAGGGTTGCACTTCTGAGTAAACAAGGTGGTTACCAGTATTTGAAGGTCTAACTAAAAAAGGATATTGATTTTCTTATTTAATATATATTCGAAAAGTGTAAAAAGTTAAAAAAAGAGGTTGGCATTTAATTATAAATATGCTAGCATACTAGTATGAATGATAATGGAAATGGTTTAGCGAAAGTTAATTTGTGAAGAGTTGAGCATAATCATGTGAAATGTTGAGCAATATTTAGTTATTATTGGTTTGCATGAAATTAGAACTTATATGTAGGGACTAAAAAGTACATGACTGGCTCAACTGATTTTAGAGACTTGATGAAATCGCTTACAAATTAGTATCCAAGTGGATAAATCAAGGTCCATTACATTTAAAACTATTAGATTGCTGGAGGAGAAGTAAATGAGTGAACCACAAGTAAAAACGATTTCAGATTTACAAGAATCAACTGTAACACATCGTCCTTTTGGTATGAGAGACAAAATCGGTTATTTAATGGGCGACTTTGGAAACGATTTCTTCTTTCTTTTAGTAAGTGCTTATTTAATGGTTTTCTACACAGATATATTTCATATTAGTGCAGCTACTGTAGGGGTATTGTTCATGGTGGCACGTCTGTGGGATGCTGTTGCTGATGTAACTTGGGGGCGTTTTATTGATACAAGGCCTGCAACTAAAAATGGTAAATTTAAACCTTGGATTTTTAGAATGTCTTTCCCTCTTGTTTTCTCAGGCGTTTTAATGTTTGTAACCATTCCAGGTATGAGTGATGGCTTTTATATGGCATGGGCATTTGTTACCTATATTGTTTGGGGAACATTATACAGTACAGTCAATATTCCGTATGGATCAATGGCATCTGTAATTACAGATAATCCAGAGGAACGTACAACTTTATCCACTTGGAGAACAGCTGGTGCAATGTCAGCAAGTTTAATCATTAACGCAATTGCTCCATTAATCGTGTTTGTAGATAACCAAATCGACGCGAATCGTATGTTTATGGCAGCATGTATTTTCGGTGTTCTATCAATTTGTTGTTATATGGCATGCTATAAGCTTTCAACTGAACGTATTACAGCACCGGAAGGAACAAAAGAAACAGGTAATATGAAAGCTACGATTAAAGGGTTAATGAAAAATAAACCATTACTTTGGATTTTAACCGCTTCACTATTACTCATGATGAACACAATGCTAATGGGTGCTGTTAACGTTTATTTGTTCAAGGACTATTTCACAAATGCAGCTGCACTAAGTCTCATGGGTGTTGTTCAAACAGCCGGAACATTTGTAGTAATGCCATTTGTAAAACCGTTGGTTGCAAAGTTCGGTAAGAAAGAAATCTCATCTGTAGGTATGTTAGTGGCAACTCTAGTATATTTAGTTTTATTCTTTATAAAAGATTTAAGTGCCATGCAGTTCATTGCCGTTGCTACATTAGGTATGATAGGGCTTGCCTTCTTTAATGTTGTCATTTGGGCATTCGTAACAGATGTTATCGATTACCATGAATTATTAACTGGTCTACGTGAAGATGGAACAGTCTATTCAATTTATTCGTTCGCTCGTAAAGTTGGCCAGGCCATTGCCGGTGGGATTGGAGGTTTTGCTATTGGTCTTGTTGGATACAATGCTGCCAATAGTGTACAAACTCAAGGCGCTCTTGATGGTATCCACATGTTAGCTACTTTAGTGCCAGCCATTGTCTTCGGGGTGATCTTCCTTATCTTGGTTTTCTTGTATCCGCTTAATAAGAAACGTACAGATGAAATGGCTATTGAATTGAATGCTAGAAGAAAGTAATAACCCTTTGGATAAATAATAATTAAAGAAGATAGCTAAGATTCATTTAGTTATCTTCTTTTCATATATTTGATAGCTAAGAAGTTTGTTATGCTCTGATTTCTTAAGGAGGGGCCACTCATGCTAGTTATGACACCAAGAGCAGCTGGAGAAAACACGAAAGAGTATTCATATCGCCTGGTCAAAAACGCCATTATGTCATTGCAACTACAACCTGGTCAATCAATTAGAGAAGCGGATTTAGCAGCATCTCTATCAATTTCAAGAACACCGATCAGAGAAGTAATGGCAAAATTGAAAGAAGAGAACTTAGTAGAAGTCTTACCACAAATAGGTACATATGTATCAAAGATTAATTTTCAATTAATTGAGGAAGCAGCATTTATGCGCTTTACGCTGGAAAAAGAAGTTTTGAAATTATCTTGTCGTACATTCTCACAGAAGAGTTTAAAAAAGTTGAAAAGAATCGTAGCTCAACAAGAAGAACTTATTTTTGAAAAAGAAGAAGTACAAGAATTTCATCAATTGGATAAACAATTTCACTTTTTGATTTTTAGAGAGAATAAGAAAGAGCACATATGGGAGGCGATTATGCGTCTAAGTACACATTATAATCGTATGAGATTACTTTCTGAAATGAACAATAGCTTTGAAGAGGCGATTAAACAACATCAAGACATTATCCAATTAATTGAAAATAAAGACATGGAATATGCTTCGCAGATTGCCTATCAACATATTATAGAACCAAAAAGAAAGTGGGAGCAATTTTTAGAGGAAGGTAGTCCATACTTACATTATTTTGATGTGCCATAAGAAAAGTGTCCAACGTATAAGGATACTTTTTTAGTTTATAGCCAACTATACTAAATGAATTAATGATGTCCGAGCCTTTGAATTAAGGATATTCTTTTATTTTGTTTTTTTACTGCTGGGAGCAGATCCAGAGTAGAAAACTTCTACATTAAAAAGAGACTGCAACTATATGTTGAAGTCTCTTTTTCGTCTCTTATTGGGGTAATAGTCTCAATGTCTGATCTTCATTAACTGGTTCATTGAGCTATTTTGGGCCATCTACGTTTTTTTCGTTCTAGCTGATTTTCTACATTCATATACATCGTAAGTATGTTCTCCTTATCGATAATGATCAAATATTCATACAAACCATCTTAGATTGGGAAAGTACTATAAAAGAAAGAACAGAAGGGAGATATCCCTTCTATCCCTAGTTTATTGTTTTATATAAGCAAGTCCTAGACACCCTGGACCGGTATGGCTGCCAATGGATGGGCCAATTTCGGTGATGAATACTTGCGCGAAGGATTGTTCTAATTCAAGATCTGCTTTTAAGGATAATGCGTGATCAAGATTATTAGAATGTAAAATACAAATCATTTCTCTCTCAACATTTGAAGCTAGGAATCTCTCTTTGATTTGCTTGGTTGCACCGGATGTTTTACGAGCTTTGCAGACAGATTCAATAACTCCATTATCTGTAACAGAAAGGATTGGCTTGATTCCGATTAGTCCACCAATTTTCGCTATAGCTGGATTAAGTCTGCCACCTCTGGCTAGGTATTGTAAGTCATTGACGTAAAATTCCACGTGGAAGGATTGTTTGTTTTCTTCCAGGTATTCGACAATCTGATCGTAGGAATACTTCTCATCTCTCATCATGCAAGCTTTGACCACTAACATACCCATAGCCATAGAGCCAGTTAAGGAATCGATTACGGTGATACGACTCTCTGGATAGGAATCTAGCAATTCCAAACTTGCCAATCTTATATTATTAAACGTACAGCTGAGGGCACTGGAAATAGATACGCAAATGATATCATTTCCTTTTTCTAATTCTTCTTTTAATACTTGTATGGCAGCTGAAGGAGAGCTGGCGCTTGTTTTGGCAACCTCACCATTTCCTAATCGATTATAAAACTCCGTAATTTCCATTTTCCGTTCGGAACCGTATTCTATTTGATCCTCAAATTGAAAATGAAGAGGGATTAATTTTATTCCGTATTTTTCGATTACCTCTGTAGGGATATCGCAACTTCCATCGGTAATAATTGATATATTTTTCATGAAAACCTCCAAGTTATTAAACACTGTGTTGTATAAAAGTTGTTATCATTGTATAATGTTGCCTCGTAAGCATCAATCATCAATTTTAATCAGAATGAAAGTTATTAAACAGAATAAGGAGATTTGTTTAAGAATAGGAGTCGAAATGGAAGATCGCAGAATAAGATATACCAAAAAAGTGATTAAAGACACATTTATCGAATTGTTAGAACAAAAACCAATCAATAAAATTACGGTAACAGAGCTATGTACACAGTGTGAAATCAACCGAGCTACCTTTTATCGGTACTATGAGGATGTTTATGATTTGATGGAGAAGCTAAAGAGTCAGTATGATGATGAACTGAAGGCAGCAATCTCTATTTCAAAGGATGACTATACGATTTCCGGATTTACAAGTGAAATTCTCGAGGTCATTCTAAGGAATAAGGAACTGAGCAGAATTCTCTTCAGCTTGAAGAACGGGAAAGATTTTTTGAATGATGTTTTAGACATTGCCCATCAGAAATGTATAGAAAAGTGGGAACGTCATGGGAAAAATGTACCTCAAGCACAGGTTGGATATATATCCACATTTATTTCTGCAGGGACGATAGGCATATTGAATGAGTGGATCCAGAATGATTTTAAGGAATCGCCATCTGAAATTGCCAATCTGATTGAAAATATCACTTATTATGGGCTGGCGAAAATTATTTATGGGGAATAAGTAAAGTAATAGTAGGTATTAAAGATCAGTTGAATAGGCTTCAAGCCGTGGAGTAGGTATCACCATACATTTGAAATCATAGGTAACGATTTTCTCCTCATGGAAAACTCCATGAGGTTTTTAATTCATTCTATCTAGCTCATATACTAACGCTAGTTGGTTTATCATCATGATATAGCTTTTATGATCAGATACAGTTTTATCTTGCTTAACTATACGACCATGGGACACTACTTGGATTTTTTCTAATAGCTAAAGGTATAGTCTAGAATCAAAAAAGGTTGTTAACTCAAATGGAAGACCTTTTATATCTTCATATTCTTCTACTTCAAATCGTAGTTTTATCCTCGAGCTCTCCTCAGGTTTTTGTCTTTTTCGCAGATCATAACATAGTTGATGTTCTTCTATTATATTCTAATAAAAATGGTAAAGTAGAGTATATCGAATAATAGTTGGGTGGTTTTAAAAATGGATAAAGTTAGGGAAAAGGTTTTAGAATTTAGAGATGAGCGAAATTGGAAACAATATCATAATGAAAAAGATTTAGCGATCTCAATCTCTTTGGAAGCGAATGAACTGCTGGAGAATTTCCAGTGGAAAGATAGCGAGGAGGCAGTGAGCAATTCGCTTGAGAATATTAAAGAAGAGATGGCAGATGTATTTATCTATCTTTTGCAGTTAGCGGATAAATTGGATATTGATTTAGAAGAGGAAGCACTCAAGAAGCTTAAGAAGAATGCTTTGAAATACCCTGCCCCGAGAAATAAATAATCTCGTATTCAGCATACTATCATGAGATAGGGAGGTTTCAGTTTGAGTACAGTAGCGATAGAAACAATGCCTTTTAACAAGGCATCAATCGATCGTTTGAATGGTTATTATATTGATTATCCTGTCGTGTATTTTTTGAATAATGAAACGACTGTCTATATAGGTGAAACGGTAGCAGTCAAGAATCGGATGAAGGACCATTTAAACAATCAAGAACGAAAATCGTTAAATAAAATGTCCTTGATTATACATGAAAAATTTAACCGGTCGGCTACATATAATATTGAGACGAAACTAATTAACTATTTTTTGGCAGATGAACGTTATAAGCTCCAGAATAAGAGTCAAACAGCTAAGAGCGTCATGCATAATTATTATCAAAAACAGTATTATGATGAACAAGTTTTTGATGAAATTTGGAATGAACTTTTGAAAAAGAAAATAGTTGATCATTCAAGGCAAACAATTGAAAATAAAGATATTTTTAAGTTATCCCCCTTTAAAGAAATGACAATGGAACAATTGGAACTGCAACAGGCAATTATTAAGGCCTGCAAGGAACATATCCATGATGAGGGTACGTTTGTTTTGCTTATAAAAGGAGAAGCTGGCGTTGGGAAGAGCGTTGTCTTAAGCTCGGTTTTCAATAAAATTCAAGAGCTTTCTAAGGAAAAAACCTCCGATTTATATAAAACTCAAAATTATTTACTCGTTAATCATTCTGAAATGTTGAAAACCTATAAGAAGATAGCTGGTAATGTTAAGGTGCTTTCTAAAAATAATTTTGATAAGCCAACATCCTTTATTAATAAGCGAAAGAAATTAGGGGAGAAGGCTGACATTGTGTTAGTGGATGAAGCCCATTTACTGCTAACAAAAGCAGACCGTTACAATAACTTCAATGAGGAAAATCAATTAGAAGAGATTATTAAACATAGTAAGATAGCAATCGTCGTCTACGATGATAAACAAGTCTTGAAGATGAAAAGCTACTGGGATGAACAGAAGCTTAACTCAATCATTAAAGACTGCCAACCAGAAAGTTTTGTCCTAACGAACCAATTTCGAATGCGTGCCTCTGATAATATGGTCAGATGGATTGATGATTTTGTCGAAAAGAAACTGACCCCCATGCCAATTGAAGACAGATATGATTTTCGTATTTTTGAATCGGCAGCCGATATGTATGAGGTTATACAAGAGCAAGATCGGAAATTTGGTTTGGCACGAATAGTGTCTACATTTGATTACACACATAAGAAAGATGGACAAACCTACTATGTAGAGGAAGATAACTTTAAACTTCCCTGGAATAATGATTATGGGAGTCATACCTGGGCAGAGGAAGCAGAAACAATAAGAGAAGTTGGATCAATTTATACCATACAGGGCTTTGATTTGAATTATGTGGGTGTAATTCTTGGACCCTCGATTGGCTATGATAAACAAACGGATCGACTAAAAATTATACCGGAAAACTATAAAGATACAGAAGCCTTCAGGGGGCGGAATGAATATAAAAACAGTGAAGAAATTATGGAAAAGATTATTTTAAACTCTCTTAACGTCTTGATGAAGAGAGGTATTCATGGCCTTTATATATATGCCCATGATCCTGGATTAAGGGCTAGGTTATTAGAGTTGGAAAGGGAAAGATTCCCTAGGGAAGATTAATGAATGTTCTACTATTATCTTGCAAGGGATTATACATTCAAGCTCTTTTTCATGATTACTTATGTAAATCTTCTTTTATAAGAAACACAGACTTCCCGAACCCATATTGTACAGTATTTAAAAAGAGTAATGCTTCTAAAAATGCCCTGATAAAAGTTTTGGTTTGTTATTGTACAAAATCATCAATAATAAATTATTTGTAACAGAATATATAAAATCTATTATGATTATTTTTCTAAGGCAGTGGTCCTCCATAGGATACTGCTTTTTTGTTTTGTGTGAGGGATTAAATCCTTTTCTATTCTAATTTGAAACCAATTCTGATTATATATTTAAATAATTTTCTGATTTATTTATCTTTGATAGTTTGACTTTTAATGCGATTATTAATTAATATTTTAGTATATTGATATAATTAAGAAAATTAATTAACTAATTTTCTTAAAGCAATAAAAAATATAGCTGGTAAAGGAGAATGTAGAATGAGGAAGTTACTAATCTATTCAATTATTTTATCTTTTTTCATTTCCTGGCTACCTATTTCCACAAAGCAAACGGAAGCAGCGAATTGGGGGGATTTAGGAATTGCTAAAGACTTCAATATTTTTGTTTTCAATAACCATACACACCAAAGCTCTGACTCAGAAGGAAGAGTAGCGGTGGGGAATGAAGCACATTATACTAATTATACTATAGGAAGTAGTTTGCAATTATCAACGTCGACAGAACGGTATGATTTAATTGTAGGTAAAAAGTTAACGGCCATAGGCGGTACAAATCAAAAGGGAAATACAGCTATTGGTACAAAAGGTGTTGTTGGACAATATACAATGACGAATGTTAATGGAGTAGAAGGAAACCCATTTACAGCAGATGTTATTGATTTTAATGCAGTTTATAATGATTTGAAGTATAAATCTAAGAAATGGTCACAGTTAACAGCGAATGGATATGTTGAAAAGATAGGGTCAAAGCTTGTTTTAACAGGACAGGATCCTAAATTAAATATTTTCAATTTAACAACGGAACAATTATCTCATGGTAACTTATGGGGTTTGGATTTGGTAGTACCAAATTCTTCAATTATATTAATTAATGTAGATGGAAGTAGTTTGACAATGGGGGATTATGGCATTACTTTGAATGGTAGTGATCCTTCTTATAGTACTGGAAGTAGGATATTATGGAACTTCCCAAATTTAACAGAATTACATCTTCAAGGGTTCTCGATGATAGGAGCAATATTAGCACCAGATGCGGTATTTACACCAACGGGAAGCGGTAATATTAATGGGAACTTAATTGTAAAAGATTACAACAGTGCATCAGGTAGTGGCTTTGAATTACATAATTATCTATTCAACGCTACACTTCCATTGGAGGATGAGATCACAAATACTGGTTCCCTTGAGGTTATAAAAGAAGATGCAGATACGCAAGATAGATTAGCGGGAGCAGAGTTTACCCTCTATCAAGATGGAAAAGTAATCAAAACAGGCACAACAAATGAAGAAGGAATCGTGAAGTTTGAGAACCTGCCATTTGGTACGTATGAACTAAAAGAAACAAAAGCCCCAGAGGGCTATGAGATTAATCCCGAAGTGAAAAGCATTACAATCGGAGAGGGAGAACAACAGCACGTCCAAGTTACGTTTAAGGACAAAGCCATAATCCCAGAAGTGAAGACAGGCTCCCTTGAGGTTATAAAAGAAGATACAGATACGCAAGATAGATTAGCAGGAGCGGAGTTTACCCTCTACCAAGATGGAAAAGTAATCAACACAGGTACGACAAACGAAGAAGGAATCGTGAAGTTTGAGAACCTGCCATTTGGTACGTATGAATTAAAAGAAACAAAAGCCCCAGAGGGCTATGAGATTAATCCCGAAGTGAAAAGCATTACAATCGGAGAGGGAGACCAGCAGCACGTTCAAGTTACGTTTAAAGACAAAGCCATAATCCCAGAAGTGAAGACAGGCTCCCTTGAGGTTATAAAAGAAGATGCAGATACGCAAGATAGATTAGCGGGAGCAGAACTTACCCTCTATCAAGATGGAAAAGTAATTAAAACAGGCACAACAAACGAAGAAGGAATCGTGAAGTTTGAGAACCTGCCATTTGGTACGTATGAATTAAAAGAAACAAAAGCCCCAGAGGGCTATGAGATTAATCCCGAAGTGAAACGCATTACAATCGGAGAAGGAGACCAGCAGCACGTCCAAGTTACGTTTAAGGACAAAGCCATAATCCCAGAAGTGAAGACAGGCTCCCTTGAGGTTATAAAAGAAGATACAGATACGCAAGATAGATTAGCAGGAGCGGAGTTTACCCTCTACCAAGATGGAAAAGTAATCAACACAGGTACGACAAACGAAGAAGGAATCGTGAAGTTTGAGAACCTGCCATTTGGTACGTATGAACTAAAAGAAACAAAAGCCCCAGAGGGCTATGAGATTAATCCCGAAGTGAAGATCATTACAATCGGAGAGGGAGACCAGCAGCACGTTCAAGTTACGTTTAAAGACAAAGCCATAATCCCAGAAGTGAAGACAGGCTCCCTTGAGGTTATAAAAGAAGATGCAGATACGCAAGATAGATTAGCGGGAGCAGAATTTACCCTCTATCAAGATGGAAAAGTAATCAAAACAGGTACGACAAACGAAGAAGGAATCGTGAAGTTTGAGAACCTGCCATTTGGTACGTATGAACTAAAAGAAACAAA
>NZ_JCATZO010000013.1:0-74009 GCF_059694525.1 Pradoshia sp. TA40_28 | reverse complement strand
CCGGTAGTTCAGTTGGTTAGAATGCCTGCCTGTCACGCAGGAGGTCGCGGGTTCGAGTCCCGTCCGGACCGCCATTTACATAATGAAGTTGGCTCAGTAGCTCAGTCGGTAGAGCAAAGGACTGAAAATCCTTGTGTCGGCGGTTCGATTCCGTCCTGAGCCACCATTATAAAATTAAGATTTAAATAGTATGATCTTACCTAAGTATCTTGCCGGTGTAGCTCAATTGGTAGAGCAACTGACTTGTAATCAGTAGGTTGGGGGTTCAAGTCCTCTTGCCGGCACTCTTCATATCGGAGGGGTAGCGAAGTGGCTAAACGCGGCGGACTGTAAATCCGCTCCTTCGGGTTCGGCAGTTCGAATCTGCCCCCCTCCACCATTTATTATAAGAGCATAGTTTAAAGGTAGAACAGAGGTCTCCAAACCTCCAGTATGGGATCAATTCCTACTGCCACTGCCAATAAATACGGCGAAGTGGTTAACGCGTCGGATACTGGTTCTGACTTTCGTTGGTTCGATTTTCATCAGTCATCCATAGATGCGGGTGTAGTTTAGTGGTAAAACCTCAGCCTTCCAAGCTGATGATGAGGGTTCGATTCCCTTCACCCGCTCCAAAAAAATTATAATGGGCCTATAGCTCAACTGATTAGAGCTCAACCCTGATAAGTTTCAGGTCGATAGATTGAGTTGTCTATATTATTATTCCGCAGTAGCTCAGTGGTAGAGCACTCGGCTGTTAACCGAGCGGTCGTAGGTTCGAATCCTACCTGCGGAGCCATTTGGCCCCTTGGTCAAGCGGTTAAGACACCGCCCTTTCACGGCGGTAACACGGGTTCGAATCCCGTAGGGGTCATAAAACCATGTACAACATGTACATGGTTTTTTTCTATTTGCGACAATCTTCTAATAGCTATGGACCTTCAATCTTTTATCTTTTGGGACCTACGGATACTTCTCAGACTCTAATGTTAAAAGTTGAGGGGAAATTCCTTTTGAGTATATTTTTTGACTATAGATCTAATCCTATCTAAATAGGAATGTAATAAAGTTTTCCTCGTCTTTTATTTTTTTTAAAGTCAATTAAATACTATGTAACCAATAAGTGATTATTAACTCAAGCATTCTTCGGAGTGCTTTTTATATTACTTTTTTCATTTTTATTGCAGGAGATATTGAATGTGTTTGTCGAATTAATTATTTGGGAGATTTGTAAGCGTTTTAGCAGGGAGGTTTCTTAAGAAATTGGTGTTTCTTGTAAAATGTTAGAAGTAATTTTAAAAAGCAAGAGAATATGTTAAACCTAATTAATTCAGAACATTTGGACTTTTTGAAGGGGGATATAGTAATGAATGTACCATTAATACTTACACAATTTTTAGACAGGGCCGTAAGCTTGTATGGGGACAAGCAGGCCATCATATGTGAAGACAGGGTATTTACATATCATGAATTAAATGAAAGAGTTAATCGATTATCTCACGGTTTAAAAAAATTGGGGGTTCAAAAAGGGGAGCGTGTTGCTTACTTAGCACCAAACTCTGTAGAAATGTTGGAGGGCTTTTATGGAATTTTCCAATTAGGTGGTGTGATGGTACCACTGAATAGTCGATTAAAGCCAGATGATTACCTATTTATTTTAAACCATAGTGAATCGAAAGTTTTATTCGTTGACCAAGACCTTTACCATTTAATTTTGCCAATTAAAAATAAACTTAAGACGATTGAAAAAATTATCGTTCACTATAAAGATGCTGAGACGGATGAGGTAGGATATGATGTTTGGTTGGAAGAGCAAAGTCCCAATGCCTTTGAGAGATTTCAGTTAGAAGAAGACGATGTATGCAGCCTTCTCTACACAAGTGGAACAACCGGGAATCCAAAGGGAGTAATGTTGACTCATAGAAATAACTATCTTCATGCTCTAAGTACGATGCATCATCTTCGGATAACGGATGAAGATGTTTTACTTCATGTTTTACCGATGTTTCATGTGAATGGTTGGGGTTCTCCGTTTTATTATACGGCTAACGGTGCTACTCAGGTCTGCTCTCGAAGAACGACACCTGAGATGATTTTTTCTGCCCTGGAAAAACATAAAGTAAACGTTATGCATATGGCTCCAACCGTGCTAAATGCGCTCCTGCAGTATTACGATCAGAATAGCTCAAAGATTGAACAAGCAGTTCGGGTTGTTATTGCCGGATCGGCGCCACCGCCAGCTTTTGTTAGACGGGTGGAAAAAGAGCTGGGCTGGGATTTCATACAGGTATATGGAATGACCGAATCTTCTCCTTTGAGCTTAATTTCCGTCGTTCGCTCAGAATTAAAGGGCTTATCTACTGAGGAGCAATACCGAATTAAATCAAAGGCCGGGATATCAATGGTTGGCTGTGAAGTTAAAGTTGTTACTGATCATGGCGAAGAAGTAGAGCATAATGGTAAAGAAATCGGGGAAGTCATTACGAGAAGTAATGGAGTCATGTTAGGGTACTGGAAGAATGAAGAGGCGACAATGGAGGCAATCAAAAACGGATTTCTTCATACGGGAGATATGGCTACTGTTGATGAATACGGCCATATTGATATTGTCGATAGGAAGAAAGACGTAATCATAAGCGGTGGAGAAAATATTTCTTCTATAGAGGTGGAGGGCGTGCTATATGACCATCCTGATGTACTAGAAGCAGCAGTTATCGCTGTTCCTCATGAAAAATGGGGGGAAACTCCACATGCCTTTATTGTTCAAAGAGAGGGCAGACACGTAACTGAAAAGGAATTAATTGCTTATTCAAGAGAGAGGTTAGCTCATTTTAAAGCGATAACAGGAGTAACCTTTGTAAGAGAACTTCCAAAAACAGCCTCCGGGAAAATACAAAAGGTAGTCCTTCGGAATGATTACTGGGAGGCTACCGGAAAAAGCGGAAAATTCGTCAATTAATCTATATAGCCACAGATCTTAGCGCAAAAAAGAGAAAGGCGAATTTGAATACACTCAAATTCGCCTTTCTCTTTATCTTATAGCTAGCTATATCCCAGCCTCGTTATGCTTTAATAAAGTTTCTTACTAATCGTAAGGCAATTAAGAGGGTGAAATGTGGTTTGTTGAATTATTTGAATTCTAGTTAGAAGTAAATGATGAGCATACTGACTAAACTAACAAGTGTGTAGAGGACAGCACCGTAAAATACTCCACCCACATTAACTTTCAGCTCATTTTTTTCCTTCTGAATTTTCCAAACTGATTGACTCGCCTCTAAAGTGGCGCCAGCTGTTAAAGGACCTCCGCTGCTGTTAAAAAAGAACAATAGAACTGTTAATCCTAAGCCAATGAAGAAGCTCCACTCACTGTACGAGAACGGAATAATTTCACTAGCAATCCAAACAACTACTCCAATGATTATCGCAGTAATAATAGCCCACCGTAGGGATTTTTTCAATTAATCACTTCCTGTTAATAATTAATAGCTACAAAGTATTAGAAAAGAGTCTTACAAATTTTATAGGCTCAGATAAACTTGATACGATAAGTAAGTATGATTAGAAGTAAAAACATGATTAATTAGTAGGTAGAACACTTTTATGAGGTAAATTGTATTGCACGGGAACGATCAATCTCCGCCGCCGCCACCATCACAACCAGAATCAGATCCTCCACCATACGTATCTCCGCTATCAGATAACCAATAAAATGATGTGGATGAAGAAGAGTCATTGATTCCTGAAGTAGTTTTCGATTTCATGCCACTACCTGTTGCTGTAAAAATTGAGAAAAATAACAGGATATCTAAAAATAAAGTCACCATATATGGATTAGGTATTGAAAATCCTAATATAAATAATACAATTGCACCAATCACCATTTTTCCATTTTTAAAACTCATATTGAAAATTAACAGTAGAAAGAAACAGATATAGATGAAAACCTCTATGGTTTACACTCCTTTCTTTACCATCTTATTTTAATATATGTTATATATTTCCACATCACTACATAATACCCTTTAATTGTTTAAAATTAGTTTATAAGATGTCATTACTTTTTAGGTATTAAATTTCCACTTCTTTAGAGTATTAGATTAATAGCAAGGGACGAGGAGGTTTTAATTTACAAATAATTTAATAAATTAAATTGTTTGACAATTTAGCGAAGTCTAAGATAAAATCAAAATCGTAAATAGACTTACAGAAAGAGGTGAAGGAAACGGAATTAAAGAATCGTATTCTTGAAAATTCGGTTAAGTTGTTTGAAAAGCATGGTTTTCACGGTGTTTCAGTTAATGATATTGTGGAGGCCAGTGATACATCAAAGGGTGGATTTTATCACCATTTTCAATCAAAGGACGAACTGCTTTTTTCCATTCACGACACATTTATCTCCTATGTCTTAAGCAAAGCTAAAGAGGCCATACACCATTACCACACTCCACCAGAGAAACTCCAACAGATTATTTACTCGTTTACGAAAGTATTTGATCTCTACCAATCTCATATATCCGTCTTTTATCAGGAAAGTAAATATCTCAAACCAGAACTGGATTTAACCATTAAACGAAAAAGGGATGAATTCAGGCTATTGATATACGAAGTCATTAAAGAAGGTCAGGAATCCGGTGATTTTCGAAAAGAAATCCCGTATGAATTAAGTGGTCTGGCCATATTGGGAATCGTGAACTGGACCTCAAAATGGTATCAACGAAGCGGGCCCATGTCTATGGATCAAATTTCGAATTATTTCACGGACTTTGTTATGCATGCCTTATTAACTGAGGACGCAAAAAAGAAATACTCACATTTCTTAACTGTTTAATTAAAGCGCTTACATAAGTAAGACAGACCAACCAGTCGGTCTTTTATCAAAATGCTAGGAGGATGAAAATGAACTTTGATTTAAGTACAGAACAAAAAATGGTTCGTAATATGGCAAGAGAATTTGCCGAAAAGGAAATTAAACCAATTGCGATTGAATTAGATCGGGACTCAAGATTTCCGGAAGAAGTATTTAAAAAAATGGGGGAGTTGGGACTCTTAGGTATTCCTTTTCCGGAAGAATACGGTGGCTCAGGCGGAGACACAATTTCTTATGCACTCGCCGTAGAAGAGATAGGAAGAGCGTGCGGGGGTACAGGTTTAAGCTATGCAGCTGCTGTTTCACTCGGGTCAAGTCCGATTTATTATTTTGGAACAGAGGAACAGAAGCAACAATACTTAACTCCATTAGCCAGTGGTAAAGCCCTTGCATCCTTTGGATTAACAGAGCCTAATGCTGGCTCAGATGCTGGTGGGACGAGAACGAAAGCAGTACTTGAGGGCGATGAATATGTGATTACGGGAGAAAAATGTTGGATTACAAATGCAGGTTACGCTGAAACTCTTACAGTCACTGCTGTATCCGGTAAGACCAACTCCGGGAAAAATATTATTTCAGCCTTTCTTGTCCCAACCAATACACCGGGATTAACGATCACAAGCAATTACGACAAAATGGGGGTTCGAGCTTCGAATACTTCACAAATTGTCCTCGACCAAGTTCGAGTGCCAAAGGAAAATATTCTTGGAGACCCTGAGGGAGGATTTAAACAATTTTTATATACGCTCGACGGCGGTCGAATATCCATTGCAGCATTAGCGGTCGGTATTGCACAAGCAGCATTTGAAAAGGCGCTAGCCTATAGTAAGGAACGAATTCAGTTTGGACAGTCGATTTCTAAGTTTCAGGCTATTCAATTTAAGTTGGCAGATATGGCAATGGAAATTGAATTGGCAAGAAATATGGTATTAAAGGCAGCCTGGCTTAAGGATCAAAAAAGAAATTTCACAAAGGAATCGGCTTATGCCAAACTGTTTGCCTCTGAAATGGGATTCCGTGCTTGCAATCAAGCGATTCAAATCCATGGTGGATACGGATATATGCGTGAATATGAAGTAGAACGATACTTACGAGATATGAAATTACTAGAGATTGGCGAGGGCACCTCGGAAATCCAGCGACTTGTTATCTCCCGTCAATTAGGTTGCTAGCCTTATATTTTTTTAAATGATAAGGAGGATGAGGATGGCAGAGTTGGTTCAAAAAACAGTGGGTGTTCTTTTAGATGAAATTGCTAGGGAGAATGGAGAGCGGGAAGCAGTTGTTTATGCAGATCGGGATCTAAAGTTAACGTATGAACAGTTTAATGATGTATGCAAGGTAACGGCGCGTGCTTTTATGTCACTAGGGATTGAAAAGGGAGACCATCTAGCTATATGGGCGACGAATACTCCTGAATGGCTGATAACCCAATATGCGACGGGTAAGATGGGGGCTGTGCTGATTACTGTGAATACAAGTTACAGAGCCAATGAGTTGGAATACCTTTTGAAGCAATCTGATTCTAAAACACTTATTTTGATGGAAAGTGTGAAGGACCATTCCTATATTGAGACACTCTATGAAGTCATCCCGGAGTTAAAAGAAGCGCGTCCAGGAGAGTTGGTTTCAGAAAAGCTGCCTTATTTAAAGAACGTCATTATTCTCGGGAAAAATCGATATCCAGGTACGTACAGCTGGAATGATGTCATGAAAATGGCCACCCATACTTCTGCAACTGAATTAACAGAACGGATGAATTCCTTGCGTGACGATGACGTTATTAATATGCAATATACATCTGGAACAACAGGTTTTCCCAAAGGCGTTATGCTGACACATCGCAATATTGTAAACAATGCCATTAACATTGCTGAAGGGATGAAGCTGACGAATGAAGATCGGATGTGCATCCCTGTTCCTTTCTTCCATTGCTTTGGTTGTGTTTTGGGAACGCTAACAGCCGTTTCGGTTGGTGCGGCGATGATTCCATTACAGGAATTTAACCCGCGCAGTGTTTTACAGGTAGTTGAAAAGGAAAAAGTGACCGCTCTTCATGGGGTTCCAACGATGTTTATTGCGGAAATGAATCTGGACGATTTTGCTGACTATGATTTGTCCACGCTGCGCACCGGAATAATGGCTGGTTCCACCTGTCCCATTGAGGTCATGAAAGGTGTAGTGGATAAAATGGGAGCTAAAGAAATTACGATTGTATTCGGACAGACCGAGTCGTCGCCTGGTATTACTCAAACCAGAACAGACGACCCACTTGAATTAAAAGTCACCTCCATTGGCAGGCCAATGCCAAATATTGAGGTGAAAATCGTTGAACCAGGGACAGAGATAGAGGTTCCACGCGGTCAGCATGGCGAATTAATCACCCGTGGTTACCACGTGATGAAAGGCTATTACAAAAATCCTGAGGCTACTTCAGCAGCTATTTCTAAGGATGGCTGGCTTCATACAGGTGATTTAGCTGTGATGGATGAGCAGGGGTATTGTGCCATTACTGGCCGGCTTAAAGACATGATTATCCGCGGCGGAGAAAACATTTATCCAAGAGAAATAGAAGAGTTTTTATACCAGCATCCTTCTGTGCTTGATGTGCAGGTCATTGGAGTGCCGGATGCCAAGTATGGTGAAGAAGTCATGGCGTGGGTCATTCCAAAAGAAGGTGCATCCATCACAGGTGATGATATCCGAAGTTACTGTCAAGGGAAAATCTCAAAGCATAAAATCCCACGCTATATAGAAATGATTGATGAATATCCAATGACGGCCTCTGGGAAAATTCAAAAATATAAGCTTCGTGAAAAGTCCATGCAGATAGTAGGAACGTGAGGAGGAACAGCATTGTTTAAGAGAATATTAGTTGCTAATCGTGGGGAAATTGCTTCAAGAATCATCCGTACTTGTAAACGACTTCATATCGAAACAGTAGCGGTCTATTCAGAAGCAGATCAAGATGCGCCTTTTGTTAATGAAGCGGATTTTGCCTATCTTTTAGGAGGACCAAGAGTAAATGAAAGCTATTTGAATACAGCGAAAATCTTAGAGATTGCGAGAGAACATAAAGTGGAGGCCATCCATCCAGGTTACGGTTTTTTGAGTGAAAACAGTGAGTTTGCCAGGGAGTGCATGAGAGAAAATATTATTTTTATTGGACCGTCGCCAGATGTCATTGAACTAATGGGACAGAAGACAAAGGCAAGAAAAGCGATGGAGATGTCAGAAGTACCTGTGGTACCGGGGATTTCCTACCCACTTGCTAATGTGGAGGAGGCAATCGGAATTGCTGAGAAACTTGGATATCCCGTCATGCTCAAAGCTTCTGCTGGTGGTGGTGGCATCGGCATGCAAACGGTGTCAAATGAAGAAGAATTAAAAAAAGCATATGAGGGCAATCAAAACCGGGCGCTGAGCTATTTTGGCAATGGTGATATGTTCCTTGAGAAAGTGATCGTGAATCCGAGGCATATTGAAATTCAGGTATTGGCAGACAAACATGGGAACGCTGTCTACCTTTGGGAGCGTGAATGCTCGATTCAACGCCGTAATCAAAAAGTGGTAGAAGAAGCGCCATCTCCATTTGTTGATGAGAGTGTTCGGAAAAGAATGGGGGAAACCGCATTAAAGGCAGTACGAGATCTAGGATACTATAATGCTGGCACCTTTGAGTTTTTAATGGATGAACAAAAGAATTTTTACTTCCTTGAAATGAACACGCGTCTTCAGGTTGAACATCCGGTAACAGAAGAGATTACAGGAATAGATATCGTCGAGGAACAAATTAGAATAGCGGGTGGAGAACGTTTGCGTTTTAGCCAAGAGAATCTCCGCTTAGATGGCCATGCTATTGAAGTGAGGGTTTATGCCGAAGACCCCACTACTTTCTTACCATCTCCCGGGCAAATCACCCATTTGAAATTGCCGGATGGTCCAAATGTAAGAAATGAGGTCGCTATCCGAGGGAATTCAAAAGTGACGCCATTCTATGATCCAATGATTGCGAAATTGATTGTTTCAGCTCCTAGCAGGAAAGAAGCGATAACTAGTTTGGCAGAGGCCATTCAGTCCTATGAAATAGAAGGAATCAAAACGAACCTACCCATGCTTTTAAAAGTCATCAATCATGATGCCTTTAAAGCAGGCGATACTACAACTGGGTTTATTGAGAAACATCTTAAAAAAATAAAAAACAGATAGGAGAGAGACAAATGGCAGAAGAAATTAAAGCGAGTATGGCAGGCAATGTATGGAAGGTGCAAGTGAAAGAGGGGGATACCGTTGAAAGTGGTCAAGATATTGTCATTTTGGAATCTATGAAAATGGAAATTCCTATAGCTGCTGAGGGAGACGGACTTGTGACTGAGGTGGCTGTGAATGAAGGGGATTTTGTGAATGAAGGAGATCTTTTAGCCCGAATTGAATAGAAGGGAGAGAAGGACTTGGAGATACCTGATTTTGTACAAATAAAAGAAGTAGGCCCAAGAGATGGGTTGCAGAACGAAAAGACCATTATTCCGACTGAACAAAAAATAGAATGGATTGACCTGTTGAGTGAAACGGGTCTTTCTTATATTGAAATCACTTCCTATGTTCATCCTAAATGGATTCCACAGTTGGCTGATGCCTTGGAGGTATCAAGGAAAATTAACCGCAAAAAATCAATTACCTATGCTGCACTTGTGCCCAACCGGAAGGGTCTTGAAAATGCGTTGTTAGCCAATATTGATGAGGTTTCGATTTTTATGTCAGCAAGTGAAACACATAATCAAAAGAATATTAATAAATCAATCGCTGAAACATACCCGATCCTTAAGGAAGTCGCAGAGGATGCATCGAAGGAAGGGAAATCTACACGTGCGTATGTATCGACAGTGTTTGGCTGTCCGTACGAGGGCGATATTCATATCGAATCTGTCTTACATATATGCGACAAGCTTTTTGCAATGGGAGTAGATGAGGTATCTCTTGGGGATACCATTGGCGTTGCTCATCCGAAACAGGTTGATTTTATCCTGAGTGAAGTATCAAAACGGTTTGATAAGGAGCGTATTGCCCTCCACTTTCATGATACACGCGGCATGGCGTTGGCCAATATATTAGTAGCTTTAAAGAAAGGATACAGCATCTTTGATTCATCGATTGGCGGTTTGGGCGGATGTCCATATGCGAAAGGCGCCTCAGGCAATGTGGCAACGGATGACTTAGTTTATATGCTGGAACGGATGGGAATTCGTACAGGCATTGATGAAAATAGGTTAGCAAAAGCAGCAGGCTATATACAGAAACAGATGGGGATTCCTTTGTCGAGTAAACAAATGGCTATCCAGGAGAATAGGAAGGGAGAGAGATCAATTCATGATTAAACAAACCATACGTGACGATGGGATAGGAATCATTGTATTAGATCAACCGCATAAATCCAATGCCTTGTCTATCGAGTTGCTAAAGGAATTACAGCAAACACTTCAGTCATATAAAGAAAATCAATCGATTCATTGCATCATCATCACAGGAAATGGAGGGAAGGCATTCTGTGCAGGAGCCGATTTGAAAGAACGAGTGAATATGAATCAAACACAGGTAAGAGAAGTGGTCAGCTTAATCAAAGAGACGATTTCAATGATAGAAAAAATGCCGCAGCCAACGATTGCTTCTATGAATGGAGCGGCATTTGGCGGGGGATTAGAGCTTGCACTGGCTTGTGATCTTAGAGTAGCCAGTCATCATGCAATGATGGGCCTAACCGAGACAGCGCTGGGTATTATTCCAGGTGCCGGCGGAACACAGAGACTTCCGCGGTTAATAGGAATCAGTAAAGCAAAGGAACTTATTTATACAGCACGAAGAATTGATGCACATGAAGCCTTGCAAATTGGATTGGTTAATCAAATCGCCGAGTCGGAAGATCTGGAAAACGTGAGTCTTTCAATCGCACGGCAAATTGCAGCCAATGCCCCGATTGCAGTGAAGGAAGCAAAAAAAGCGATAGACCGTGGGATGGAAACCGATTTAGTCCATGGTTTGCAAATTGAAGAATGGTGCTATCAGGTTACCATTCCAACGAAGGACCGGTTGGAGGGACTACAGGCATTCAAAGAAAAAAGAAAACCAATCTATACCGGTGAATAATCAATCATAGAAAGGTGATGGACCATGAACACATTACAAAATGACCTTCTTGAAAAGGTTGAAAAAATAAAAACAGGCGGAGCGGAGAAGTATCATCAAAAGAATAAAGAATCCGGAAAATTATTTGTCAGAGAGCGTTTAGAGCTTTTATTTGATGAAGGTGTATTAGCCGAAGACGGCTTATTTGCAAATTGTTCTGCAGAAGATTTGCCGGCCGATGGCGTGGTAACAGGATTAGGGAAAATAAACGGTCAAACAGTTGCTGTTATGGCCAATGATTCTACTATTAAAGCAGGTTCATGGGGAGCAAGAACGGTTGAAAAGATTATTCGAATTCAGGAAACCGCAGACAAGCTACAAATTCCGATGCTTTACTTAGTGGACTCGGCAGGAGCGAGAATAACCGATCAAGTAGAAATGTTCCCGGGTCGACGAGGTGCGGGAAGAATATTTTATAATCAGGTTAAATTGTCCGGGAAAATTCCGCAAATTTGTTTGTTATTCGGTCCATCTGCTGCAGGCGGTGCTTATATTCCTGCTTTTTGTGATATTGTCGTGATGGTCGAAGGGAATGCCTCCATGTACCTTGGTTCACCGCGAATGGCAGAGATGGTTATAGGCGAGAAAGTCACACTGGACCAAATGGGCGGAGCGAAAATGCATTGTTCCGTTTCTGGCTGCGGAGATGTTCTTGTAAGCACGGAACAAGAGGCCATTGAATATGCTCGCAAATACCTATCTTACTTCCCAGCCAATTTTGCAGAAAAAACAAAAAGCACCGAAGTTAAACTGCCTCGAGATTCAGACAAGACGATTGCCGATCTGATTCCCCAGAATCAAAATGCACCCTTTAATATGCATGACCTCATCAATCAATTAATAGACGAAGATTCTTTTTGTGAAATCAAGAAATTATTTGCACCTGAATTAATAACAGGCCTAGCCCGAATGGGAGGAAAACCAGTTGGAATCATCGCTAATCAGCCACGTGTAAAAGGCGGAGTTCTTTTCCATGATTCAGCTGATAAAGCGGCCAAGTTTATTAATCTTTGTGATGCTTTCAATATTCCGTTGCTCTTTTTGGCCGATATTCCGGGCTTTATGATTGGTACTAAAGTTGAACAGGCAGGAATCATCAGGCACGGTGCCAAAATGATTGCGGCCATGAGCGAAGCGACCGTTCCAAAAATTTCTGTGATTGTGCGAAAAGCGTATGGAGCAGGTCTTTATGCAATGGCGGGCCCAGCATTTGAACCAGATTGCTGCCTGGCGTTGCCGACTGCCTCGATTGCGGTAATGGGACCGGAAGCGGCAGTGAATGCGGTATATGCTAATAAAATTGCTGAGTTGCCGGAAGAAGAAAGGCAAGGGTTCATTATGCAAAAAAGAGAGGAGTACAAGGAGGATATTAATATTTATCGTCTTGCCTCTGAAATGATTATCGACGATATCGTTGAACCCAATCATCTACGTAGTGAATTGATTACTAGATACAGTTTATATGAAAGTAAATATCAGGTATTTTCATGCAGAAAACACCCGGTATACCCGGTTTGAGGAAACGGAGGGTTTTTTCATGAGTCAAATAGCTTGGACACCTGATAATGAAATGATGACGAACAGTCGTCTCTATAAGTGGATAAGGGAACTGGGGTTAGAAGGCTATGATCAATTTTACGCTAAGTCCATTCAAGAACCTGAATGGTACTGGGGATCTGTCGAAAAAGAACTGGGCTTTAGCTGGAAATCTCCATATAAGAAAGTCATGGATTTATCAGACGGGATTGAATTCCCGGATTGGTTTGTAGATGGAACCTGTAATGTAGTGGATTCTTGTATAGAGAAATGGATCTATTCCAAGCATAATGCGATTGAATATGAAAGTGAAACAGGACAAACAAGGAAATATTCTTATGCTGGTTTATATAATTGGGTGAGTCGGATAGCAGGCGGCTTATTGGATCAGGGGATTATTCGGGGAGACAGGATTACCATCTATATGCCAATGATTCCGGAAACAATCGTGGCTATTTTGGCTGCTGCGAAAATTGGTGCGGTTGTATCGCCTGTGTTTTCTGGCTTTGCTGAAGATGCACTGAAAACGCGCGTAACGGCGGCAGGATCAAAAATGATTATAACGGCAGAATCCTATACTCGCCGTGGCAAAAAGGTTGATATGTTAGAAACGATTGAAAATGTGCTGCCTGAGTTGGATGCTTTGGAGAAGGTAATTGTCGTTGGCGAAGAAATAGACTATGGATCTTTTATTTCCTGGAGTCAGCTTGAAGCTTCCGAACCACTCAATGTTTCTGCTGAAATGAAAAGTGATGATCCATTGATGTTAATTTACACATCTGGAACGACTGGCAAACCTAAAGGAACTGTCCACACCCATACTGGCTTTCCGATAAAGTCCGCGATTGATGCAAGAATCTCAATGGATTTGGTCAAAGGAGATAAACTCCTCTGGATAACAGATATGGGCTGGATGATGGGGCCGTTTCAATTGTTTGCCAGTTTAATGAATGGAGCCACCATCATGCTCTACGATGGGGTGCCTGACTATCCAGCGGCTAATCAAGTATGGAAATTAGTTGAAAAATGGCAGATTACGCAATTAGGTATCTCACCAACATTCATTCGTTCGTTAATGGCAGTGGGAGATGAATCGATTGGCGGTTATGATTTAACCTCCCTTAAAGTATTTGGTTCTACAGGGGAGCCTTGGAACCCCGGTCCATGGAACTGGCTGTTTGAAAGGGTAGGGAAAAGGAAAATCCCGATAATCAATTATTCGGGAGGAACAGAAATATCCGGCGGTATTTTGGGGAATGTTTTATTGAAGCCGATCGCTCCTATAACGTTTAATTCACCAATGCCAGGTATGGATATTACAGTTTTAAATAAAACAGGTGAATCCGTCATAAATGAAGTTGGTGAGCTTTGCATCCGTACTCCATGGGTAGGCATGACAAAAAGTTTTTGGAATGAGCCGGAACGATACCTCGATACATATTGGAGAACCTATGAAAATACGTGGGTTCATGGCGACTGGGTGAGCACGGATGGTGTATTTTGGGAGATCAAAGGACGGTCTGATGATACATTAAATATTGCGGGAAAAAGGGTAGGTCCAACAGAATATGAATCGATCCTTATTAAGCACGATGATGTGATTGAAGCGGCCGCTATTGGAATTCCAGATGAGCTAAAGGGAGAAAGTTGTGTGTGCTTTGTTGTTTTACAATCGAATGTAGGGGTGAGTCCAGAGCTTGAAACCGAACTACTAAACCTGCTCAGCAGCCAGCTGGGAAAAGCACTAAAGCCGTCAGCTATTTACTTTGTGAGCGATCTGCCAAAAACCAGAAATCAAAAAATCATGCGCCGCGTCATCAAGTCAGCCTTGCTCAATCAAGATTCGGGTGATTTATCCTCCCTGGTCAATCCGGAAATCGTTCAAGAAATAAATCAGATAAAAGTATAATGATAATCTGCTAGTGTGTGAATCATTGTTGGTAAACAGCAATCTTATAGTCAACCGTTGGCATGGATAATCTCCATGCTTTTTTAATTGATTTTAAAACTAATCTAATTTGTTTGTGCTTCCTTAATCACACTTATTTATCTTAACTTGATTTTTAGAAAATAGTGAAAAGAATCAAATAGATTGTATCGGAACAAAAGAAAATGCAAGGCATACTTAAATGCCTCGCTTTACTGTCCTGTTAACGAATACGTTGTTTCCGCATCCATTGGGTTGCAATCCATTTTTCACCTTTCGTGACAGGGGAACCGCCATGTAAGGTCTTTTCGTTCAGAGATTCGTCTTGGTAGAAATATTCAAAGTAAACCGCCATTCCTTTTTGTGGAGCGATTGATAAGTCTAGGTGTGGAAAATACGTTTCTCCGCCTTCTTCCACATCGTTAAGGTATAAGACAATTGTACTAATTCGGTTGTTTTGAGCTGTTTGACTTGTCGAAGCAAAATAATCAAAGTGTGCTTTGTATTCTTGACCAGGAGTATAGCGAAGGATATGGAGATTTTCGCTATGTTCAGAGGGAATGGCAGTGATGGCAGCTAGCCGTTTTTCAATGCGTAAAACGGTTTCGTTTTGGGCATCTTCAATGAAAGCACCTGTACTCGTACGCATACCATTTACTTCACGGGTTGCTCCAACGGATGAGCGTTTCATATTTTGCTTAGCTAACTCTATCAATATATCGCATTCCTCGTCGCTTAAGACGTTTCCCAATACGACGACTAGTGGTTCGCCATGACGAGCTAAGATAGGAATTTGTCTGTTCTCTGTCTTGATGATATGGCCTGAGTGGGGGAAAATAGGCGTTTCTTTGTGTGGATGAATGGTAGTTGTCATATAATTCTTCCTTTCCCATCTTTTCTCTGTTCTATCCGTTATTTTATCATGTATTTTTAAGAAACCGATGAGAATTCTCGAATTTATTTTATTGTAAGAGGAGCTTTCAAAATAATTAAATAGGAGTTTCTTTAGCAATAACCTCTTTTCTGTTGAAATTCTCATAGAAACAAGAGGCGAGTTCAGCAGAAGAAGGATTTTTTATAGTAATATCGAATAATTATGATTGATATAAGAGTGATTCTTAAGAACTTACATCTTTCGTGTAAGTCGCCATAAAAGCGATTAGATCATGAGCAAACACCAATCGAAAATACATCTATACAAATGAATAAACGAAAGTTGGTGGCATAATCAATATTTTTAAACAAAACATCAGCTTCCCCTTAATCTATTTAGTATTATCAATCGGTTGGGATTTTATTGCCGAAACAGAGATTAATTGGATTGAAAACATAGCGGTGAGCTTCATGGCATTCTTACTCCTATCATTTTATGATTGGACAAAGAAGCCATATGAATGGAAGAAGAAGTGAAAATCGATAGTTGAGATGAGCAGTATGGACTTTAGCGTTCCTACAGTCGCTATAGAACATACGGGGAGAAGGATAATGTCTTTTATGTTGAATTTCTTTAGGATAAACAAAAGTAAAGAAAGGGATTGAAAAAATGCCTACCTGTCAGAAGTGTGATCAAAAATGGAGTTGGAAACAAACGTTTAAAAAATCTTTCACTCTGGATACAGGTATGATTTGCCCATATTGCAAGAAAAAACAATATATTACTAAGGGTACAATGATAAAAAACACGTTAATAACATTTATGGCAATGACCGTTATGACGATTTGGAGTCTCTTTTTTGGATCTTCATTTTGTTTGATAGCTTTCTCGATAGGTTTTGTCCCATTGTTTGTTATGCTTTATCCTTTTTGGGTTGAACTATCAAATAAAGAAAATGTTTAAGCAGTATAATCATATACTCTTTAACAAACGAGAAGAAAAACGATCCAATCTAATTGTATAATATTATAAAAGGGGTGATTAGGTTGGTAAGCAATTCAAAGGGGACTGAGATCATCCTTGACGATGCAATAGATAAACAGGAATTTGTAAATATCATTAATAGCGTTTATAAGCAAGATTGTTATATATATGCAATTATTCCTGATTGGGAAAAAGATTTGTTAAAACAACTGTCAGATGATTTTATTTTAATAAATGAGATTGTATTTCCATACATGCGGATTTATCCAAGAACTATAGGATTTGTAGGATATGTGGAAGATCGAAAAAGCAATATATTTACGAATTTTATTTAAGGTCTACCATAATAGACTTTTTAGTTTTTTCGGAGTTAGACGTATCTCAATATTTGAAAAAGAAAAACAAGAAAAACATTGATCTATACGAAATGTTTGAAACAAATAAAGTTCCTCACATAACAATAGGACCTGATGGTCAATGGATAAATGTAGTTGAATATTGAAATGGTTCTCTTATAGAACTATCTAGGCGTTGGTCCGTAAAGGAGTAATGCCTTTTTGTGTTGAACTTCTTATGGAGGTAAAGGAGCAGATTTGTCGGAGAATTTCATAGGAGGATAGAAAAAGAGATTTAAGAGGGAAACCGAACAGTTCGGTTAGAGCTCTCTTTTTGCCAGTAATAAATAAAATGGGGATGGTGTGTAAAGAAAAGTGAAAATAGAAAATAAGAATATAATGAGAAAAAGAAAACGATTTGTTTATCCTATCATATTTTTTACAGGTGGATTACTATTGGGTATTTTATTGTGGTACCAAGGAATGATTATTCCCAATGCCTCTAGTGCTAAACAATATCCAGTGAAGGGTGTGGACGTTTCATCTTATCAAGGGGAAATAGATTGGGGACAATTTGAGGAACAAGGATTAAAGTTTGCCTTTATTAAGGCCACTGAAGGAAGCACTTTTGTTGATCAATATTTTGAAATAAATTGGAAAAATGCAAGTGGGACTACCTTACGTGTTGGAGCGTATCACTTTTTCAGCTTCGACAGTGGAGGCGAAACGCAAGCAGAGAACTTTATTAAGACTGTGCCTGTTAAAAAACAAGGATTGCCTCCTGTGATTGATGTTGAGTTCTATGGTGACAAAGAAAAAAATCCCCCTGTTCGCAGCCAAGTTGAAAAAGAGCTTCAAATAATGGTGGGAATTCTTGAAAAGCATTATGGAAAAAAAGTCATTCTTTACACTACACAAAAGGCTTATGATTTGTATATAAAAAACAGTTTTGAACAATGCGATATTTGGATAAGAGATGTTTTCAGCGAACCTTCGTTACCTGATAAAAGAGCATGGACATTTTGGCAATACACCGATCGTGAGCAATTGAATGGCTATAGTGGAAAAGAAAAGTTTATTGATGTGAATGTCTTTAATGGCAGTGAAAAGGAATTTGAAGAGTATGGAAAGTGATTGCTAACTGAGGAAACGAGGTGTTGAAATGCTGCAAATCATATCTGTTATTTTCGTAATCCCGTTTCTTGTGTGGTTATGTATCTTCCTGACGAAAATGCAGCATCCAACGAAAGCAGATCAGGACATGACTACGGGTAAAAAGATCACCATTATCGCCCTCCTTTTATTTGTGGCTTCGGCTTTCATCATGTCCTCACAGGGATTCTATTATGCGTTTCTCGAACCAACAGGTGCAGTCTTTTTAATCGGACTCATCGTCGTCACGCTCTGCATTTTCGTGAGTGGTATGAATCTCGGGATTTCGATGATTGCCTGGACCATCGTACTCTCACTTCCCGGCCTGGGATCGGCACTTTTCTATGTACTTTTGATGGAGAACTCATATGAAACGATACAATCACCAGACGGGCAAACCAGAATTGTGATTGAATACCGGGACGCAACCCTGGGAGAAACCAATTACTTTTATGATTTTTATAAGAAGGAGCCCTATTTACCAATCATCGAACGATTGGATCAGGACGCTCATTTCTTTACAAGGGGTGTCTATCTTGATAATCTGCAGGCGCTGGGAGTCCATCAAGCCGAATGGTATGATGGATACGTCGTATTTAATCCGATCGAGGGCGAAAGCATCAAAGTAATATGGGAAGATTCTTAATTTACGAGAATTTCGATGTATCTGAGGCGCCGTACCTTGCATTGAGACGGATTTACTGTCACAAAATAAATCCGTCTTAGAATACCACATTAGCGATAAAATAATAGAATATGAGCGAAATCAGCGTCCAAATGCGGTCGCTGAGCCTTTTTATAGAGTACTGCGTAGAATGTTTTCTACGCAGTTTTTAAATTCTATTAACTTTATGAGGCAGTATTTAACCGTTTCGTGAACCTCTTTTAGGTAGTTTTGTTTCCGTGAAGATAGTAGTTTAATAGAGCATTTCAAATAATTAGAGGAACCAAGGGGTGTATTTTTGTGAATAACAGAATAGGGGAGTATATAGGAAACAGAAAATACGCTCCGACGTTTCCAAACGATTATCGATGATGGTGGAGGTTGGCAATCTTCATAGTTAGATGGGATGCTTCATGAAAAAACCATCCACCGTAGTGACTTTCTAGTTGTATCGGTGGACAGATAGTCTGCAACTTTTTTATGAGATTCGTGTATTTCTATATGTCTAGATCATCAATAATTAGCAACTATAAGCTACTATACTAGATGTAGGGAAAGAGGCAAAAGTAAAAGCTGGGAAAATGATTCCTGTAGTATTACCAAATGGACTTGCTGTTAAAACCCACATCAATACATACTGACCATTGTTTAAAAGCATAATTGTCCAGCGTCTATCACAACCCACTCCAAAAGTAGTACCTGATGTTAGAATCTCTTGACCTGCTGACGGGTTTTGGAGAAGATATTGATACGTATTGACTGTCTGCTGTGAAGGTGGGGGTGTCCCCCCAGTGCTAGGTTCACCTATGCCAGGCGTCCCAGGTAATGTTCCGGGTATTCCGGTATTGCTATTCGGCCATCCTGGAATAGGACTACCCTGAAATCCACCCCCCATAGGACCTCCTGGAGTAGGAAATGGGAGATTTTGAATTCCGGGAATTTGTCGATAATAATCCATTAATATACACCCCTAGTTATAGTTTTATAGGCTAATGGCAGTATATTATTTGATTTAGTTAAGGGTGTGGGCAATTATTGGTGAAATGGAAATATACAATTCTCGGGTTTATTGATTTGCAAAAGCTAAAGCTTACTTTCGTTCTCGCTTTTCTTAAATCCTATTTAACAAATGTAGTGTTTTGTGAAAAAGAAAAATTAAAAAAGATGCAACGGAAAGAGGCATTCAGAATCTTGAATGCCTCTTTAAGTTTCAATACTAAATGATTAAGGATGAATGGCTACCCAGTGGCCTGGTGACACTTCTATCAATTTGGTGTTTTCCACATCATACTCTTTTCTCTCTGTTTGGATTGATCCATTTTTCCTTTTTTTTGCTTCAATCTTAGGATCCGGGATAGGGATCGAGGCCAGTAATGATTTCGTGTAGTCATGCTGAGGATTAGAATATAATGCTTCACTTTCAGCCAACTCCACTATTTTTCCTTTATACATGACAGCGACCCGGTCGCTGATATGTTTGACCATCGACAAATCATGGGCAATGAACAGATAGGTGAGTCCGAGCCGTTGTTGCAAATCTTCCATCAGTTTGACGATCTGTGCCTGTATGGAGACATCGAGAGCGGATAATGGTTCGTCGCACACAATGAAGGCAGGGTCGACGGCCAGTGCCCTGGCGATACCAATTCGTTGTCTTTGACCACCGGAGAATTCATGCGGATACCTCATCGCGAATGAAGGCTCCAGCCCAACCAAATCAAGCAACGCTTCGACTCGTTTTTTGCGGTCTGATTTACTGTTGGCGATTCGATGGACATCCAGTGCCTCTCCGATAATATCCAATATCCGCAGCCTTGGATTGAGAGAAGCATAGGGATCTTGGAAGATCATTTGCATATGTCGGCGCATAATGAGCATTTCTTTAGGCGAAAAGCTGTTGAGCGCCATTCCTTTGAAAAGGATTTCCCCTCCGGTTGGGGTATGTAATTGAAGGATTGAGCGTCCAGTTGTAGATTTACCGCTTCCTGATTCGCCAACGACTCCTAATGTTTCCCCGGCTTTAATGCTGAAGGAGATATCATCAACTGCTTTTATCGTCTTTCCTTTGCCAATATCGAAATATTGCTTAAGGTTACGTACTTCCACCAACGGGGTATCGTCGGTATTTATGATCAGATGAGATACTGGTTTCGCCTTCTTTTTTTCATTCAGTTTCGGAAGTGCATGAAGTAACTTCTTTGTATACGGGTGAGAGGGGGAGGAAAAGATCTCCTCTGTTGTACCAGTCTCAACAATTACTCCTTTTCTCATGACAGCAACTCGGTCGCACATTCCGGCCACTACCCCCAAGTCATGTGTGATTAAGATGATTGCTGTTCCAAATTTCTCTTGCATCTTCTTCATAAGATCAAGGATTTGTGCTTGAATTGTAACATCAAGTGCCGTGGTCGGTTCATCTGCTATCAGCAGAGACGGTCGGCATGCTAATGCGATGGCAATCATCACACGCTGTCTCATTCCGCCGGAAAATTCATGTGGATATTGTTCGTAGCGGATTTCACTGTCTGTGATGCCGACCAATCGCAACATATCGAGTGCTTGTTCTCTCGCTTGTTTATCTGATAACTTTTCGTGCTTTATTAACCCTTCTGCAATCTGATTTCCGATTTTCATGGTCGGATTCAAAGAGGTCATCGGATCCTGAAAGATCATTCCCATATCGCGTCCCCGGATAGCCTCCATCTCTTTCTCAGAGTAGTATCCGATGTCTTTCCCATTAAAGTGGACTGTTCCGTTCTTACGTCTAGCGCTCACAGGCAACAATTGCATGATTGAACGTGCGGTGACGCTTTTGCCACTTCCAGATTCTCCGACAATTCCTAATGTTTCTCCTTTATTAAGTGAAAAGCTGATATTTTGCACAGCTTGAATTTCCTGTTCATCCTGTTCAAAAGACACTGATAAATGCTGCACTTGCAATAATGAATTCATCAAATGACACCTGCCAAATCATCATATTGGTCTAAAATGAATCTTGTATATATTTCCATATATTGTTGACTTTTACCAATTGTTAAAATAAAATATACTATACCACTCGGAAAAGTGCAATTATTATTGAATCTTTTGTTTATACAAATGATTATACCTATTAAGCACAACGCTAAAGAGGATGAAAGGAGGGGAGATATCATTGGATATTGAGCAGGAGTGGAAGGGGAATCGCTCTTTTGTACAGAGAGTTGATCATATATTCAGGAAAATGATGAAGAACCCTTCCTATAAGATCTTCCTCCTGATAGTTGGAGCTCCGCTCTTTTTAATTGTCATGTTGTTTTATTTGTTCAAAAGCAACAAAGAGGGATCTGCAAAAGCGGAAGGAGAGCTGAAGAAATCGCTCATCGAGTCTGGACATCTTGATGCCTTCAAGAAGGACTATAATGACCAGTTAACTAGAAAGCGAGATTTCTTTGGCAAGCAAGTAGACGATGAGGAAATTGAGAGAGAAGCAACAAAGCTTGCCGAGCATCGATTGGATGTTTATATTACCGAGTTAATGATGGAATCGGCCAGCAACGAAACAGGGAAAGGGAAAATGCAATTTGAAGATGCTTTTTCTGAATTGATCCGGAAAAAATGGTTCTTCTTCATTTCCTTCATAGCTGGGTTTTTTATGTACATATTGTTGTTTATTTATAGCAATCCATATGTGAAATACATTGTGGAACGTTTAATTATGACAATTTTCGTCATTGTTGGTGTAAGTGTGCTTGTATTCACGATCCTGTATATCTCACCGTTCAATCCTGCTGCAAACATATTGGGAGAAACGGCAACGAAAGAGCAAATCGCCGCATTCAATGCCTTACATGGACTGGATCAGCCCTATTTCACTCAATTATGGAACACAATTGTCGGAATTTTCACATTCAATCTTGGTAGTTCGTTTGCTGGAAATGAGGATGTCATTTCGGCTATCATGCGTAAGTTTCCGATTACCTTATCGATTGCCGTCTTTTCATTATTACTTGCGGTGGTGGTTGCACTGCCAACAGGAATTATTTCGGCTATCAGAAGGAACTCGATCTTTGACCATTCTTTCATGTTAATCGCCTTACTTGGGCTATCCATTCCAAGTTTCTGGCAAGGGCTAATTTTCATTCTGGGCTTCTCGGTTCATTTGGAATGGCTGCCTGCAACGTATCATTCTAACAACTTATTGTCGTTGATCATGCCTATTGTGGTACTTGGAACAGGATTGACAGCTGCAGTTGCCAGGATGACAAGGTCATCAACACTTGAAGTCATTCATGAAGATTATATGTTGACGGCAAGAGCCAAAGGGCTTAGCGGAAGAAGGGTTGTTATGAGGCATGCTGTGCCTAACGCACTCATCCCGATTATCACAGTCATCGGGCTTCAATTCGGAGGAATGCTCGGCGGAGCAGCAGTCACGGAAAAAGTGTTCAATATCAGCGGTCTGGGCAGCTATATTGTCGATAAACAATTTATACCGGATGTGCCGGCAGTGATGGGCGCTGTCATCTACACAGCCATCATTATTTCCGTCGTTAATATGATCATCGACATTCTCTATGCATTCTTCGATCCTCGGATCCGGCATAAGATGAAACAATACTAAAGCAGGTGTATGAAATGAATAGTTTAAAAGCTTCACAGGAATATAGACAGGCAAAGTTTGCCTTGAGTGCATCTTTGATCCTCACAGCCGTTTTTCTGCTTAATGTATATGATTTCAAAAGCATGGATAGTAGGGGATTCTTTTTGTGGATGTTCGGACTTTATGCCTTCTTCACTGCCATACAGGGCATTTTGCTATGGAGAATGAAAAAGGACTTACTGGAAAAAGAGGATATTTCGGTCTTCACCAGAAGGTTGGGAATTATTCAGCTGGCGAGTTTATTTACCGGGAACGTCTTCTTGGCAGCAGCCGCATTGATCTTGATTAAAGAGAAGAAAAACCTCTATTACTCTTTTGGAATTTATATGTTGTTGACGGATTGTTTTGTGATAGGTGTTTCTGCCTTGAATCTGTTCAAACCATATGTGTCGAATAGTTTTATAACAGGAATGGGCGCGCTTATGGCAATTACGCTGTTCCATCTCGTGGCCGTTTTGTTACTCATGAGAGGGAGTGTGAACAAGAAGACATCTACCGCTATTGCTATTTTCTTTCTCTTGAGCGCTCTTATCGGAAATCTGTTTTCCTTATTGCTTGGGATTACAATGTTGCTGAAGGCCAGAAATCTGCGATACGGTGTCAAGACACAGTGGGAATCGATATGGGAAAGATTGACGAAGCATTTTGCAGCGATGCTAAGTTTGTTTTTCATTATCTTTCTGTTCATGATTTCGGTGTGCAGTATTTTCACATTCGAGAAGAGTCTTGCGATTGAAAATGACTATGGGGCAATCTTACAGTCTCCGAGTCTCGTTTATCCGTTTGGTACGGATAATTTCGGTAGAGATGTTTTCTCTAGGCTTATATTTGGTGCGAGAATATCACTCATTGTTGGTTTCTTAGCGACCCTTATCCCTGTACTGATTGGAGGATTCCTTGGTGCCGTCTCAGGCTACTATGGCAGACATACGGATAATATCATCATGCGGCTTCTCGATATTCTATACGCCATTCCGGGAATTTTGCTTGCCATCACGATCATCGCTGCCTTCGGGGCAAATACGGTCAATCTGATTATCGCCTTGAGCGTTGGAGCAATACCCACATATGCAAGAACGATGAGAGCCAATGTGCTGCAGGTGTCAAATTATGAATTCGTGGAAGCTTCTAGGGCTCTTGGGGTAAAGGATCGTGCTATTATCTTCAAGCATATTATCCCTAACTCTATGGCTCCTATGATTGTTAAGTCCACTTTGACCATTGGTGCGGCCGTCATATCGACTAGTAGCTTAAGCTATCTTGGACTAGGGGTTGAACCGCATATACCGGAATGGGGCAATATTTTACGGGTAGGGAGTGCCTATTTGGAATCACAGCCTTATCTTGCCATCTTTCCAGGAGTGGCGATTGTATTGCTGGTGTTGTCATTCAATTTCCTTGGGGACGGCTTGAGGGATGCGCTGGATCCAAAACTCGATCGGTCATCATAATTGTAAGGGGAAAAAGAAATATCAAATTGAAATCACATGGGGGAATTATTTTGAGAAAAAAAGGGTTTATGTCGTTATTGCTTGTGTTCTTATTGGTTCTAAGCGCTTGTACCGTCAAGACTAAAGAGGATGCAAGTAATAAAGTAAATGATGGTGAAAATACGGAAGCTGTCGAAATTGAAATATTGAGTATGAGCACCAACGAGTCGGATGTGAATATCCTTCGTGATCAGCTCACGAAAAATGGATTTAAGGTCAAATTGAATCTTCAACCGGATTTTGGAAGCTTTAAAGCACAGGAAGATGCAGGAAATTTCGATGTTTCGATGTCCAGTTGGACCACAGTTACGGGTAATCCGGATTATGCGGTGCGATCGTTGTTTATAACAGGAGGAGATTATAGCATTATTTCAGATCCTAAATTGGATAAATTGATTAATAAAGCATCTACTCAAACTCCAGAAGAATATAAAGGAACCTACAAAGAGTTAGAAGACCATCTTGTATTTGAAAAGGCTTATATTGCTCCTTTGTATATTTCCAACAAAAATCAAGCGGTCAATACAGATGTATTAAAGGAAAAATCCGTACGTTTGTCGAAGTCTCGGGCCTTAGCATGGGAAACGATTGATTTTGCCGATAATTCTAAGCGTGATAAGGAGCCTCTGAAATTGACACAGTCGATGTCTACGTTAACTTCTCTTGATCCAATCAAAGGAAATGACGGTTCCATCAACCAATTGAATACGAATATGTATATACGTTTGGTGAATTTGACTGATGATGATAAAATCACCTCCGATGCATCCTTATCGCTGAATCATGCCATTGCTGAAGGAAATACGGATTACTATTTTGTCCTCCGGAATGACATTCGGTTTGCTAAAGTAGAAAATAAAAAGGCAGTTGATTCAGGTGAAAGAGTTGGAGCAGAGGATGTCATCTTCTCCTTGAATCGTGCTAAAGACAAAGATTCCGTACCGGATCACAGAACATATAGCTTACATGAGCATATCAAAAATGTGAAAATCGTTGAAGACGTGGAAAGCCTTGATTCAGTGAAACTTTCCAATGGAGAAGGCACCGTAAAGGATGCGCTTAATGAAAATTTGGAAAGTGAAATAGCGGAGCTAGTCAAAGCTAAAGAGGATTCTGATCAAAAAAGCGGAAAGTATCAAGTTGTGAAAGTGACAACAACAGAGCCATTCCCACAAGTGTTGAATTACCTTGCTCACCAATCTGCAGGAATCGTATCGAAGAAACAAGTTGAAAGTATAAACACTTATGATGTGGCTTCTTTCGACGTCAAGAAAGATATCCCTTATGGAGACCAAAACACGGTAACCGAAGGTAGTCAATATAATAATACGTTATATACAAGCGGACCATATATCATGCTGTACAAAAATGACTATGAAGCGGTATTCCAAAAGAACCCAGCTTATATGGCAGGATCGGATCATGAACCATATATCAATCAAGTATCCGTACGATTCATCAAAGACCCTGATAGCGCATTTAGTGCACTACGCAGCGGTGAAATCGATATGCTATCTGGTGTGCCGGAAACAAAGTTTGATATTCTTAAAGAAGACAGCAAGATGAGATTACAAAGTACCCAGAGCAATGCTGTCTCTTACTTGTTATTCAACACGAAAAATCGTGATGTTGCAAAAAGCGAGAACTTAAGGAAAGCGGTTCTGTATTCTGTTAACCAGGAAGAGTTCATTCAATTCTATAAAGGCGATAAGGCAAAGGCAGTTTCAACTGTGAGCCCGCTAGTCGATACTGGCAATGAATTGACCGCCGATACCGAAAAAGTTAAAGAAGCTATTGAAGCATATCGCTCTGAGAAGTAAATGGAAACAAAATAGAAGAATCCCTGGAGGATTCTTTTTTTACTCTTTTATGTAAGGACTCTTTAGGGGAGGAAGGTGCAGGTTACTCAAAATATTAGAGAACCTTTTCAATAGGCATAACGATAGCCATTTATCCTGATTTTTGGGGGATAGATGGCTTTTTTGCACATAAGGTTTGGATATTTTTTAACCAGCGCATGTAATTATTTTAAATCTCTGGCTGCTTGTGAAACGATAAATTTGAAATCTATGTCGTTAAGGTTAAAGATAGATAGATATCGATGCCATCGGCTTTTTAAGTACAGGGCATTAGTACTGATAGCAACTTTTAAATATGATTTAGAGATCAAAAGTAAACAGCATAATAAATCGCTATGCTTTTCTGGTTTATTTTTGCTTGGAACATAGAGGTATGATTACGGACATTTAAAAAAATATTAATTCGTAAGTAAATCATAATAATATTATGTAAACAAAACAGTAGTATTTATATTTTAGTGGTTTATCGTATATATTAGCATCATAAGATAATTTAAGGCAGCTTAAGGAGAACTAGATAATGGATATTTTGGAAAGAGGATATAAAGAAGCAGTAGAAAAGGCTAAAAATGATATTTTGCATGACATATACCTATTTATGGAGGAAAGTGAAGAGAAGCCATCCTTAAAGGATTATATAGATAGCAGAGAATCTTATTTAAATCAAATCTGGAATTTAGCGTGGAAGAGTAAAACACTGCAACGCATGAACAGAAACGAAAAAAATAAATTTTTAGAGCAGCGAGGCCTATCAACTGACGGAGCATCTAAAAAAGCAATTAACAAAATGGTTGAACAAGAACTGAGCGGATTACGGACTTTCGATATGAAGAGATGGATTCGTGATTACTTTACAGAAACAGATGAACTTTGGGATGAGTTGTTTGAAACAGTCAAGCTGAAAAGAGTGAAAGAGAATTATGAGAATACTGCTATTAAAGATGCTGCTTTAAAGGTGTTGAGTAGTAACAAACTTTATTTCTATTTAAAATTGAGATATCAATTGGCCAATCAACTCCATGATGATATAGCAAAAGTGAAAGGCTTTAATCCAAAAGAATATGAAACGCTTCATGATCTATTATTTTGGGGGTATGAAGAATACCAGGATGAAAATGTATTTGATGAGTATATCTATCAAAACATTATGACTAGTTTTATTTACGAAACCATCTATCCATTTATCAAAGCAAAAATGCCGGATCAAGTAAAAACACAGTATGAGAGGTTATATAAGGGCATCGTAGATCACAAGCTAATTAGGAAGTTAATTGGCACAAAGATTAATGAATTTGCATGGGAATATGAAAATGAAGCAGAACAGGAAGCTATAGAAGATTTAATAGAAGTACGAGCTTGCCCGGATGATTTTACTATACAGATGCCGTTATATCATAGACAGCATGAAGAAAGAAAACAAAAAAGAGAAAAGCAATTAGAAGAACTAAAGAAGCAGGAAGAAGAAAAGCGAAAGAAACTAGAGAATATATTTGGAGTCGAATATAAGACGACCGTTTACAGTAACACGAAATATATTCTGCATATTGGAGAGACGAATACCGGCAAAACCTTTCAGGCTCTGAATAGATTAAAGGAAGCCCAAACTGGGATATACCTGGCACCTTTAAGGCTTTTGGCGCTTGAAGTATATGAAACACTCAAAAACAGCGGAATATCCTGTGCATTAAAGACAGGGGAAGAAGAAAAAGATATGGCAGATGCCACACACTTTTCATGTACGATTGAAATGTTTACGGAGAAAGATCAATTTGACGTCATGGTGATTGATGAGGCCCAAATGATTGCAGACAAAGACCGAGGGTTTTCTTGGTTTAAAGCCATTAACAATGCACGTGCCCAAGAAGTGCATATTATCGGAAGCCAAAGTTCCAAAGCCATGATTATAAATCTGCTTCAGGGAAATGATATCGAGATTCGCGAATATAAACGGGATATCCCACTGATTGTGGAGAAAAGGCCATTTAAGATTGAACATACGAAGGCAGGCGATGCGTTAATTGTTTTTTCACGCAATAAAGTTCTTCAAACAGCCTCGAAATTGGAAAGAGACGGACATAAAGTCAGTGTGATTTATGGCAGTATGCCCCCTGAGACGAGAGCCAAACAAATCCAGCGCTTTATTAACAGGGAAACTAAAGTCATTGTTTCTACGGATGCAATCGGGATGGGGCTTAATCTACCAATTCGGAGAGTTGTTTTCCTGGAAAATGATAAATTCGATGGAACGAGAAGACGTTTATTGACCTCGCAGGAAGTGAAACAGTTGGCAGGCAGAGCTGGCCGAAAAGGGATTTACAATGAAGGCCGAGTGGCATTTACGGATCAAATCGGCTTAATGAAGCGATTATTAAATAATAAGGATCAATCGATCAATACGTTTGCAATCGCCCCTACACAAGGAGTTTTTGAGCGTTTTAAGAGATATCATTCCAGTTTGGATCAGTTTTTTGAATTATGGGATGAATTTAAAAATCCTGCAGGTACAACAAAAGCTCCACTCACTCAGGAAAAAGCTTTATATCAGTTAATTCGAAATGAAAAAATAGAAGGCAGGATGTCAATCACTGATTTATATAGCTTTCTCCACTTACCATTCTCAGCAAATGAGGAAATATTAGTCAATCAATGGCTCTATAATATGAAAGCCATTGTGGACAGAAGAGATTTGAGAGAACCTTTTATAAAGAAAGGATCTTTGGAAGAACTGGAATTATCCTATAAATCAGTTGGATTGCATTTATTGTTTTTATATAAATTAGATCGGAGAAGCGAAACGATCTATTGGGAGAGAGTGAGAGAAGAAATCAGTACAGACGCACATCTTCAGTTAAGAAAAGGGGTTAAAAAATATCAAACCAAGTGCAGATCTTGCCATAAGCCGTTAAGCTGGAACTATCCATTTTCTATTTGCCAAACCTGCTATGAAGAAAGTAAACGATCCAGATACTATTATAAAGGATGGGATATATAGGAGACTAAAACTTGCAATCATTGGTTGCAAGTTTTTTATGTTTAACATAACTATATTATGTAAACTAATGCTTTCAAAAAGGAAAAAAGAGTATACGTAAACAAGAATATTCGATCTTTATTAAACATAGATTGATAGAGACTAGTTTAGGAGAACAGAAGAAGAACCGGCATAAAAGCCGGTTCTATCATCCTTATTGAATGTTTCTGTACAATCCAATTACTTTACCCAAAATACTTACATTTTGCAGAATGATAGGTTCGAGCATAGAGTTTTCCGGTTGAAGACGGAAATGGGTATCTTCTTTAAAGAAACGTTTCACAGTAGCTTCATCATCTTCTGTCATAGCTACAACAATCTCACCATTGTTTGCTGTATGCTGCTGGCGAACAATAACGTAGTCACCATCAAGAATACCAGCTTCAATCATACTGTCTCCCATAATTTCAAGCATAAATACATTTTCATCCGCAGGTGCCATATGTTCAGGAAGAGGGAAGTATTCCTCAATATTTTCGATGGCTGTTATTGGTTGACCGGCAGTTACTTTCCCGATTAACGGAACATTAACGGAATTTGTCTTTGGTATATGGTCATGTGGATCCATGTCCAAAATTTCAATTGCACGTGGCTTAGTAGGGTCACGTCTGATGAGTCCTTTACTTTCTAGTCGCGCTAAATGACCATGAACGGTGGAACTGGAAGCCAGTCCAACTGCTTCACCAATCTCCCGAACGGAAGGTGGATAGCCTTTCTTTTTAACTTCTTCTTTTATATATAGCAAAATATCCTGTTGACGTTTGGATAATTTAGTAGTCATCTCCCGCACCTCTTTATGCTTACTTTTTTTTAGTATATCATTTCCTGGTTTACAGTACAAACATAAGTTCGTTTTTTTGTTGACACAAAACACACGTTCGGTTTATACTAACATCATAACAAGCGAACATATATTCTGCGGAGGGGTTTATTTATGAAAAAGTTATGGACTTCTTATTCTTATACAATTATATTTATTATCGGTGTTTTCCTATTAATATCCAGTTTACTGGTGACTACTATTGAAACGCCGAAGGATGATTTTCAACAAATTATGGTTAAAAAAGGCGATACAGTTTGGGATATGGCTGAAAGATTTGATGGCAGTGAGATGACACAGACTGAATTTGTCTCCTGGGTGCAGGAAAATAATGATTTGCAGATTAATCAATTAAAAGAAGGTCAAACGATTGTGATTCCTGTTAAGAAAAACAATGATAATACAGAGATGCTGCATTTAGCAGATTCTGATAAATAACTATATAATCAGTAGGTCGGGATATAGGATCCCGGCCTTATCTATATGTAAAAAGAATGGTGAGAGAAGATGAAGGTTGGAATATACTGCAGAGTTAGTACAGATAAAAGTTCACAGGAAACGTCCCTGGAAAGGCAGGAACAGGAGTTAACAAGACTCGCTGCTGTTAAGGGATTTGAGATTGTCAGTATCCAGAAGGAACAAGCTAGTGGATATGATTTGGAGCGGGAAGGCATTCTAATCCTGCTGGAAAAAATGAAAAACAAAGAAATTGAGGGACTGTTAATACAGGATGAAACGAGACTTGGCAGAGGTAATGCGAAGATAGCCCTGCTACATTGTATTTATAAAGAAGGCATTAAATTATATACGGTTACTCATAATGGCGAGCTTGAAATTTCAGAAACAGATGCCATGCTTTTGCAAATCATCAGTATTGTAGAAGAGTATCAACGTAAATTGCAAAACAGTAAAATCAGAAGGGGAATGAAACGGGCAATCGAAAAAGGCTACAAGCCACAAAAAAACCTATCTAATCAACATATAGGTGGCGGTAGAGAAAGGTCGGATGTCCCGTTACAGGAAGTTATTGAATTGCGTATTAAGGGATTGACATTTGCTGAAATAACGGAGAATTTAAACAGAAAAGGCTATGATTTATCAAAAGCAACCATTCACCGGAGATATTCAGAATATATGAAAAAGAATACCAATCAATAGTTCCTTCTTGAAAATAATTCTGTTTTTCTATACGATGTCAATATCTACTTATTTTTCAATAGAAGGAGCAATACTATGCTGCCAACGCATAAAATCAAAAGAATTAATGAATTGTCCAAAAAATCAAAAACAGTAGGTCTTACAAAAGAAGAAGCCACTGAACAATCTCTTCTTAGGAAAGAGTATTTGGAAACGTTTCGTACATCCATGCGAAATACAGTTGAAGGATTGACGATTATCGATCCAAAAGGTAATGACGTTACACCTGAGAAAATTAAAAAATTACGTAATAAAAAATTACATTAAGGGTATAGGATAATAGGTTGAGCTCCTCATTTTTTAAGGAGTGACGATTTTGTAGCATTTACCAATTAGCTATTGTCAATCTGTTTATACTTCATTAATATATATTAGAAGGTTAATCTGAAAGGATGTAGGCAATGTTCACAGAAAAAGATAATTTATCTATCACAGCTATTCGTACACTTTCAATCGATGCAATTGAGAAAGCTAATTCAGGTCATCCGGGTATGCCAATGGGAGCTGCTCCTATGGCTTATACACTTTGGACTAGATTTATGAATCATAATCCGAAAAATCCAGAGTGGTTTAACCGTGACCGATTTGTTTTATCTGCAGGACATGGTTCCATGCTTTTATACAGCTTATTACATTTATCAGGTTATGGCCTTGAAATGGAAGAAATCAAGAATTTCAGACAATGGGGTAGTAAAACACCTGGACATCCTGAATATGGTCATACAAAAGGTGTTGAAGCTACAACAGGTCCGCTTGGCCAAGGGATTGCAATGGCAGTCGGAATGGCAATGGCAGAACGTCATTTAGCGGCAGTTTACAATAAAGATAAGTTTGATGTTGTAGATCACTTTACATACAGCATTTGTGGAGATGGAGATTTGATGGAAGGGGTATCAGCTGAAGCTGCTTCTCTTGCTGCTCATCTCAAATTGGGTCGTTTGGTTGTCCTTTATGATTCCAATGATATCTCTCTTGATGGCGAATTAAACATGAGCTTCTCTGAAAGTGTTGCTGACCGTTTTAAAGCATACGGATGGCAGTATATTCGTGTAGAAGACGGTAATGATTTGAATGAGATTGCTAAAGCGCTTGAAGAGGCTAAAGCAGATCTTGATCGCCCAACTATGATTGAAGTTAAAACAGTTATTGGTTATGGTGCGCCAAACAAATCCGGTAAATCTGCAGTACATGGTGCTCCGCTTGGCGAAGACGAAATGAAATTGACTAAAGAATACTACAAATGGACATTCGATGAAGATTTTTATGTACCACAAGAAGTTTATGACACATTCGAAGAAACAGTTGTAAATGCTGGTGCGAAAAAAGAAGAAGAATGGAATCAACTATTTGAAAGCTATAAAAATGAATATCCAGAACTTGCTGCTCAACTTGAGACAGCGATTAATGGTGAATTACCGGAAGGCTGGGATAAAGATATCCCTGTTTATGAAGCAGGAACAGCTGTTGCTACACGTAATTCCGGTGGAGAAGTGTTGAATTCAATCGCTAAAAATCTACCATCCCTATTTGGTGGATCTGCTGACTTAGCTGGTTCGAATAAAACAATGCTGAAGGGCGAAAAAGATTTCTTGCCTGGCACATATGAGGGTCGTAATATCTGGTTCGGAGTGCGTGAATTTGGTATGGGTGCGGCATTAAACGGAATGGCGCTTCATGGTGGTCTACATGTATACGGAGGAACGTTCTTTGTATTTTCTGATTACCTGCGTCCAGCTATTCGTTTAGCAGCATTGATGAATCTTCCTGTAACGTATGTATTTACACATGATAGTATCGCTGTTGGAGAAGATGGTCCTACCCATGAACCAATCGAGCACATGGCAGCATTACGTGCAATGCCGAACGTTTCACTGATCCGTCCAGCTGATAGTAATGAAGTAGCAGCTGCATGGAAAGCGGCATTAACAAGCAAAAATATGCCAACTGCTTTAGTGTTATCACGTCAAAACTTGACTACATTACCTTTATCAGCTGACTTAGCAGAAGAAGGCGTTGCAAAAGGCGGATATGTTGTTTCTCCTTCTAGTAAAGAGGAAGCTGATGCACTATTATTAGCATCTGGTTCTGAAGTTGGTTTAGCTGTTCAGGCACAAGCTATCTTAGCAAACGAAGGCATTCATGTCTCTGTTGTCAGCATGCCATCATTTGATCGTTTCGAAGCTCAGTCTGCTGAATATAAAGAATCTGTTCTACCATCATCCGTTAAGAAACGTTTAGCAATCGAATTGGGTACATCATTTGGTTGGGATCGCTATACAGGAGATGAAGGACAAATATTAGCAATTGATCGCTTTGGTGCTTCTGGCCCTGGAGAATTATTGATGGAAAAATTCGGATTCACTCCATCTAATGTTGTATCAATGGTAAAAGCTTTAGTTCAAAAATAATCAAATATTATACTAAATCGTCAGAGTTTTCTCTGGCGATTTTTTTATTGAAAATATTTACAAACAATTCCAAATGTTGTATGGTTGATATGTACCTAATAATTCTAGGTAGGTGATAAGATGTTTAATCGGGAACTTGTTAAAGGTAGTACATCGCTTCTTATTCTTCAGCTTTTACAGGAAAGAGACATGTATGGATATGAATTGGTGAAAGAAATGGATCAACGCAGTGATCATGGATTCCAAATGAAGGAAGGGACTTTATATCCCGCTCTGCATAAGCTTGAAAAACAGGAGTATATAGAATGTTATTGGGTTGAGCAAGAGAAGGGCCCAGCTCGTAAGTATTACCGAATCACCATGGCTGGTAAAGAGATGCTTGAAGTTAAAACGAATGAATGGAATCGATATGTTCAGGTCGTGAACATGGTTATGGGGAGAACGAAAACATGAAGCGGGCTGAAGAGATTTATTTGAGCCAGCTTGATCAATTACTGGGTGCCCATCCTGATAAAGCGGCTATTTTAGAAGAGTATAAATCACACATTTCTGAAATGGCCTGCGACATCATTTATGAGGATGAGTCTCCTGACTCGATTTATAAAGAATTATCCATGCGTCTCGGTACACCGGAGGAGATTGCCCTATCGTGGAAACAGGAATTGGCCCTTACTCCGAAAAGAACCAGGTGGATATTTGTCTGTATAAACTTCTTATTATTTGTAGGTGGCATTCTTTTAACATTTATCTACCATACATATAATTGGAATTGGACCAAGGATATATGGTCTATGTTAACCTCGATACCTGGCCTTTTGATGGCGATCTATGTCGTTTTTTGGGTTTTGCTTGGATACGAAATTGGAAAAGAATTCGGGCATCAAGGAAGAAGGTTAATTAAGAAAACGTTTTCGATCACCATATTGCCTAATATTGCATTAATGTATGTAGTGCTATTTAATCTCGTGCCAGACAAATGGTTTGATCCATTACTAAATAAACCTTTTATTATTTCATGTGTATTTTGTACATTTATTCTTTATCCGGTTAGTTTTGCAGGGTATCTATGGGGGAAGAAGGCATCTCTCTAATTGTTTGAATATATACATAGAATATCTATGTATATCTATCGCTATATACCTAGTAAAACTAGGTAGATGGGAGTAAATATGGACGTTCAGTTTACTAAAGAAGATAAATGGTTTTTCCTAGTATGTATTGTGGTAGCGTGTTTAGGTGAATTATCTTTTTTTCATGGAGAAGTAGGTATTTCCTATCCCATGTTTTTATTTGTCTTTTACAGTCTGTTTTTTTTGAGGTTTCGAAAAACGAAGTTTACGCACATGAGAATTGGAACACTTTTGATGGTCTGTATCTGGATCCTTGGATTTTCCTATTTCTATCAATCTAACGTACTCTTTTATGTAACAAATGGGTTGATTATACCTGTTTTGGTAATGTTGCAGCTAACATTGATTACATGTAAGTATAAATTGGATTGGAGCAGAGTTAATGTTTTTAAACTAATGATTGAAAAGCTATCAAGAAGTATTGACTACAATAAGCAATTTTTCCTTCAAATCTACGAAAAAGTTACCAAAGATGAACAAAATGACCATATAGGGATGGTCAAAAAAATTGGACTAGGGATCATGATTGCCTTTCCTCTGTTAATCATCATTATTCTCTTACTTGTATCGGCAGATAGCCATTTTCAAGAAATTCTAATGAATATCCCAGATTGGTTATTTTCTTACCATTTGGGTGAAATCGTAGGAAGACTGGTTGCTATAATAATATTTACTCTTGTTTTATTTATCTTTCTGAATGTATTAAATCTTCACTATCCGCAACCGCAGAACCATTTTGTGGGGAATAAAAATTATATGGATCCAACAATTATAACAACCATCCTGGTCCTTATTAATGGTGTCTATCTATTATTTGCGATTGTGCAGTTTAAATATTTTTTTGGAAGCCCAGTGCTTAATAATACAACTTATGCCTCAAATGCTAGACAGGGATTTGCCCAATTAATAGTTGTTACTCTTATAAACTGGTCTATATTGCTTGGAACAGTGAAATATGTAATGCCTGTACGAAATGTTACAAAAAGATTGATTCAGATTTTTCTAAGCGTATTGATTTTGTTTAGCGGTGTTATGCTTGCTTCGGCTTTTATGCGCCTATATATGTATGAAGAAGCCTATGGATATACCATTCTGAGAGTAATCGCTCATACTAGTATGCTTTATCTGGCTGTTATTTTTACCTATACATTAGCGAAAATTTGGATGGAACGGCTAGCTTTAAGGCATTTTTATTTTATAACAGGACTTTTATTTTATACGGGATTACATATCATTCAAATGGATCAAATGATCATCAATAAAAATATTGCTAGATATAAAGAAACCGGCAAGCTTGATCTTCATTATTTAAATGAATTGTCTTATACAGGGGTATCTGGATTAATTGATTTATATACAGAAGAGAAAGGGCCAAATGGATTGGGAGAGTTATTATCGGAGCAACAGGAGCAAATGAGGAAGACAGACTATACATGGCAATCCTATAATCTTTCGAGGATAGAGGCATATGAGGAATTAAAAAGTCTCAACCTTACACAGTATGAAAATGGACGTTAGGAGAAACTAGTCTGGTGCTATTCGTAGTCCTGCAAAGAGGTGCCTAAAAAAGTAAAAGAAAGGCAGGTCTACTAGCAATTTTGTTTTGTAGATAAATCATTGAAAACGCCTGGATCCATGTGTCCAGGCGTTTATTAACTATTTTCTCTAGCATATTGGATATTTTACTGTATTTCATGAATGTTACATTCTATTTATTTGCTTCTTTTAACCTCAGTCACCTGGGAGTGGATGCGCTTTTTAGAAGGTACAAATAATGTAATTACTAATGCAATTATACCTAGTATGGTCATGAAATAATAAGCGTCGCTTGCCCCTAAAATAGAAGCTAATGTACCAATCGTATCAACAGTTGAATTCGTTGTTTCTTGCAGTAATGTACTTGTATGGTGTGTGGTCTGAGCTGTGAATATGGTAACAACGATAGCTGTTCCAATAGCGCCAGAGATTTGGCGAACTGTATTGTTTACGGCTGTACCATGTGTTATGAGCTTCTTAGGCAATACATTTAGACCGGCAGTGCTCAATGGCATTGTGATAAAGCTAAAGCCTATTCTCAGGAAGATTGTGCGAATCATCAAAAAGATGAAAGAAGTAGTTTCCGAGAGATCGGTCACAACCCACATAGAAGGAACAATAAACAATAACCCTGTAATAAATAGCGGTTTCGCACCAAAGCGGTCATACATCTTTCCAGTCACGGGAGACATGAAGGCATTAACCAGTGCACCCGGTAATAATAATAACCCGGCGTCAAAAGCGGTAAATCCTCGTCCATCCTGTAAATAAATCGGTAATAAAATCATATCTGCATACATCAGCTTCGTTACAAGAATATTTATAAGAGATGTTAAGGTAAAGATTTTATTTTTAAAAACAGATAAATTTAAAAGGGGATCATCTGATTTTATTTGTTTGAGGCAGAAAATAGCTGTTATCACGATACCTGAAATGATGGTTAGCATGACTATTGTATCTGTCCAACCGTGGTTGCCGGCATTGCTGAAGCCGTATAAAATGAGACCAAAACCGATGGTAGATAAAAGGACACTCACTGTATCTAACTTTGATTTTTCAACCTTAGATACATTGCTTAAATATTTGATAGCTAATAGAATAACGATTGCAACAAGCGGAATTAGCCCGATAAATAACCAACGCCATGAAGAATATTCAATAACAAATCCGGCCAGTGTAGGAGCAAGGGCAGGAGCGAAAATCATGGCTAATCCGATTAATCCCATCATGCTTCCTCTTTTTTCTATTGGGAAAATAATCATGACAATATTCATAAGCAATGGCATGATAATTCCTGCACCGATCGCTTGAACCATTCTTCCAATCAGTAAAACGGTAAAGTTTGGTGCAATTGCGCATAAAACTGAACCAATTAGTAGAAACAACATGGAGCTGATAAATAATTGCCTTGTAGTGAAGCGTTTCATTAAATAAGCAGTCATTGGGACCAGTACGCCGTTAACCAACATAAACCCTGTCGAGAGCCATTGTACAGTAGTTGGGGTGACAGAAAATACATCCATTAAACTACTTAAAGCTACATTTAACAGTGTTTGGTTAAGTGTGGATAGAAAACACCCCATAATCAACACGGTTAACAAAATCTTATTATTACTAGACGAAGACATAAAAAAATCCTTTCTTTTTTGCTTTTTAGACATTGTGTCAATAAAATAGATAATAACAATTTTTATACCGCAATCCTATTTACAATTCATCCAGATATGTAAACTAAACGACTATTTTTTAAAAAGTATCAATTAAGTTATAGAATAATAGACAAGGAGAATAAAATTGACTACACACAAAAAACAGGATCCCCGTGCTGTTCGTTCCAAGCGAATGATGAAAGAAGCTGCTGCGGCTCTTTTGATTGAAAACCCAGATATAACTAAATTGACGGTACAAAAAATCGCCAATCGGGCTGAGTTAAATCGCGCCACCTTTTATTTGCATTTTATGGATATTGACGATTTATTGAAACAACTGGCATATGATATTTTTGACGACTTGTCGATGGAAATGTCTCCTATTTTACAAATTGATAGCTTTGATCATCAGGAACAGTTAATTAAGTTCTTGGATTATCTATATAAGCATCGAAAATTATTGGCTGTTTTATTTGAAGCATCAGGTTTTAAAAAGAAAGTCCATATGCTGTTAACGGAATCACTTGTCGTACAAAGTGATAAAGGAGTTATGAATAAAAGTTTATCAGTAGATATACTTGCCTCTTCTGTACTTGGAATTATCACATGGTGGATAAAAGAAGGAATCCATTTTAGCTCGGAATATGTAGCTGACCAAATAATTGAATTATATCGATAATCAATAGTGATCAGGAGTTAATAGCTTGTATAATGGGTATATATGTAAATAGTTTGAAATATCAAACTATTTATGTCAATCGACAAAAATAGAACAAACTCTGCACGTTCATTTTACATAATATGCAAGAATAGTTTTTTATACTATATGTAAAGAGAATTGGAGGTAAGAGTATGCGCACCTATATTATCTATTTAATAGAGAATGAATTTGCCCGTCATTATTATGGCCGAGAATATATGTTTTTTAATTTATTTCAAGATTATCGACAATCTGAAGGTGAAGAGAAAAAGATTCTACGCAGGCAAATTAACTTTGTTACGAAAAAGATTCAGGCGCCTCTTTTTACCTCCTTTATGGAAAAACAACTCAATGAAAATAAAGAGTGTTATATGGAAAATGGGGTATATTATATTAGGAAGAAAAATGTCGGCCATAGCGAAGCAAGCTTGGGATATCGGAATCATTCACTTATTCTGCATGCAGACGGAACATATGAATGTGAGACCATCTTTTTTGAATGGTTGAGACAGTGGAATCCCTATTTTTTAGCACTAGATACAACGAAGGATCGGTGCGCATGGTTGAGACCCATTAAGCAAAGACTATATGTTTAAACCAGGATAAATGCTAATCGAGCATACAAAAAGCCATATCTAACACTGTGAAAATTAGTCTATTGTGTCGGTTTGTATCAAAATCTGATAGAAATATCACAATAGTTATGGTATTATTACTTTGGTTTAGTACAATGTCTTTGAGACAGCACGGAGGAGGTAGTTTAGGTTATGGGATATTATATTCTTACAGCAGTAATTGCTTTGATTGCTGGTGTGGCTTTAGGATTCTTTATCGCCCGTAAATACATGATGGATTATCTGAAGAAAAATCCACCAATCAATGAACAAATGATTAAAATGATGATGACACAAATGGGCATGAAGCCATCCCAAAAGAAAGTAAATCAAATGATGAATGCGATGAACAAACAACAAGGGAAATAAAACCTTACGCGTCAAGGGATTTAGCACTCATCTAATTATTATAATGAAGGATTTCTTGGCAAACATTTAAAACCACTCTTTCTGTAGTAAGTTACATAATAAACAGAGGAGTGGTTTTTATGTTATTAAATAGAGTAATCAAAGATATGAACAAAGCTGTTGCAAAAAAGTGATAACGAAAAGAAATCGCATCCAGATATTTGGATGCGATTTCTTGTATATGTCTATATGTTATGCCTATTTATTACTGCCACTTGGGGGAAAGTATGTTACTGTAAAAGAGGTAACTTTACTTCAACAGCATATGTCTTGGTTGTTGTGGCCTAAATAGTTATGCTCAACATGATATTTTTTGCTTTTTAAAATGTTTGACAGGATGATAGTTGTTTAACAGATTATCAAGTTCCTGGCTATATTGAATTGTGGTTTGAGATGATAATCCATTCTGAGAGACGATCGAAACAAGTTCCAAACGCTTCCTTTCTATTTCAGCTAACAACTCCTGATTATCCATGGTTGCAGATCCTTCCTCATTTATTGGATTAGGTTTAATTTTACAAGATTATAACATATTTTTACATTAAAGTAATGGAATAAATCAATTATACATATTTTTTACTAATATTGTAAAATAGAATGAAATAAATGATCTATACTCCTTATCGCCGAGCATACTTTTACTTTATAGGTAGTATTTTGGTACAATATAAATTGGAATGAAATAGAAATAGTGGGGGTAAATTCATTTGGGTGACATTAATATTTTTCTGGCATTTGGAGCTGGCTTTCTCAGTTTTATATCTCCTTGTTGTCTTCCACTTTATCCAGCATTTCTTTCGTATATAACTGGAATGTCGGTTGGAGAGTTAAAAAATGATAACGCAATGATGCAAAAAAGGAGTATTTTACATACTTTCTTTTTCTTAATTGGATTTTCTATTATTTTTATAGCGTTGGGATTCAGTTCGTCCTATATTGGAACATTCTTTAGGGATTATGGAGACGTTATCCGGCAATTAGGAGCTATTCTAATCGTCTTTTTTGGCTTAATTATAATTGGATTCATTCAGCCAAAGTTTCTTATGAAAGAACACCGTTTTGAATTTAAAAATCGTCCGGGTGGCTATATCGGTTCTATATTAATAGGGATTGCCTTTGCAGCTGGATGGACACCGTGCACAGGCCCTATTTTAATGGTTGTGCTTGGGATGACAGCGGCCAACCCAGGTTCGGGGATGCTTTATATGATGTCATACATATTAGGCTTTGCTATTCCATTTTTTATTATGTCTTTCTTTATTGGGAAGTTAAGTTGGATTAAACGGAACTCTGATAAAGTGATGAAGGCAGGCGGAGCTTTAATGATTTTAATGGGAATTGTTTTGTTTTTTGATTGGATGACCAAAATTAGTTCCTATTTTATTGCTTTATTTGGTGGGTGGAGTGGATTTTAAGTCCATACTGGTTAATAAGGTTTTGAATGAGTTCTAAAACAACAGGAATGAATAAATAGACTGATAAACTTTTATTTTGTAACAGGAGGAGCTAAAATGGCTAATATTCTAATAGTGGATGATGCAAAGTTTATGCGTTTAACGTTGGCAGCAATCCTTAAAAAGGGGAATCATCACATTGTTGGAGAAGCTGAGACAGGTATAGAGGCAGTTGATTTATATGAAGAATTTAAGCCTGATTTGGTTACCATGGATGTAACTATGCCATTAATGAGCGGAATAGAGGCAACTAGAATAATTAAGAATAAATACCCGGAGGCTAAGATTATTATGTGCTCAGCTATGGGGCAACAAAAAATTGTTAGAGAATCAATTGAAGCAGGGGCAAAAGATTTTATTGCTAAGCCTTTTGAAGAGATAAGGGTTATCGATGCAATCAATCGAGTATTAGATTAACAAAAGCAGACGGTTACTAAATTTATACTTGCAAAGAGGAATGATGAAAGATGATGTTTGCAATAACGACGGTATTTGCAGTTATAATGGGATTTATGATTTTTGCAGTAAGGATGAAAGCATCCCAAAAGCCTGCATCTATAAAGAAGATTATATTGCCACCTGCTTTTATGAGTACTGGTGCTTTGATGTACATATTTCCATATTTTCGTTTGACAGGAATGGAAATAATGGAAGCTATTATACTGGGAATGTTTTTTTCTATCTTTTTAATAAAAACGTCCAAATTTGAAATTAGAAAAGATCAAATATATATGAAACGATCTAAAGCTTTTGCTTTTGTATTGATAGGCCTTATTTTGGTTAGGACCATGCTCAAGTTATTAGTAAGCTCTACATTTGATATGGGTGAAACAGGTGGAATGTTTTGGTTAATGGCTTTTTCAATGATTGTGCCATGGAGAGTAGCCATGTATATCCAATATAAAAAGTGTGAGATGATCTTGCACGATTCACAGGCAGATAAAGATACGGTTACTTCCATTTAGCTAAAAATCGACCCCTGGTCGATTTTTTATTTTGGCTGTTTTCGCATAGATTCTTACTCCTGAATTAGTGAAGTAATTATCCATTTTGTATTTCATTAAATGAAGATAGCTTATTGAACTATCGGGGCAGATTAGCAGAAGAAGGATTCGCTATCAAACATATCGAATTATAAGGGTATAGCATTGGGTTTATGACTACAAAAGGGGTGTTATTGTGACCAAGGATAAATTAAAAGGCTTAATAGCTTTAAGTATTCTGTTATCTGTATTGGGATTATTTTTACTTTTTAACAGTGTTAAAAATAATTTCTTAGCTATTGGAAGTATTCTTTTTGGAGTTGGTCTTACAACAACTATCTTCTTATCATACCAACTTCTTACTATTAAAGAGTAAAAAAATACATACTACTTCAAACGGGAACTGTAACTGAAGGTCAAGGTTGTCAAATTGACGGTTTCTTTTTATGCAGCTAACGGAGCAGGTTAACTCAATAAGGAATCAATCCCATAATAGTATATTATTGATTATAGGAGGGATATAAGTGTTTGGAGAAAAGGCTAAGTGTACTAAATGCGGTAAAGAAATTAAGGATGACGAGGTTGTTTTTATAAAAATGCGTTATCCAAAGCGAAAAGGGATGACTGAAATAAAAGCGTATTTAAAAAACGAAGGAATTTTCATATGTGAGGATTGCTACCATCAGAAATTAAACTAATATGAACAGAGGCCTTACTTCTATAAACACGGATATTGATCCAAGAAGGATTAATGCCTTTTTGTGTTGAATTCCTTATTGAAGAAACGGGGCAGTTTAGCGAAAGAAGGATTCTTCTGCTTTTTTGTCGAAATCATTGTGGAAATAACAGGACAGATTAGTTCAATAAGAAATAGTCATCACTTTGCTGAAATACCTTGATAATTAAGAAAAGGGGATAAGTATGAAATTTTGGTTGAAAGAAAAGGCTGTTTTCGCATAGATTGTTGCTCTTGAATAAAAGGATTCTTCCGCTTTTTGTCGAAATAATTATGGAAATAACAGGACAAATTAGTTCAATAAGAAATAGTCATCACTTTGCTGAAATACCTTGATAATTAAGAAAAGGAGGATAATTATGAAATTTTGGCTTAAAAGACGTGAAGATTATTATAGAAAGCCACCCGTAAGTGAAGCTGAAATAGAAGAAGCTGAAAAGGAACTGGGACACAAGCTCCCTGAAACTTATCGTAAGTTGCTATTAGAACAAAATGGCGGGTCTATTCGATTTAATGCTCTCCGTTTAAAAAAACGCCCAATAGAAGGAAACTTTTTTGTGGAATTTGGATACCTACAAGGAGTAGGAGAAATGCCAGGTATTTTAGATACAGCTTTCGTGACTAAAGAGTGGAATTTACCTAAAGAACTTGTCTTGTTACACGGGGATGGTCACACTTGGTTTGCTTTGGATTATAGGAATAATAGAGTTGAGCCTGCTGTTTCTTATATAGATACAGAAGGAGATTTAGATTTTGTTTTAGCTGATAATTTTGATGAATTTATAAAGGACTTATACATCCAGGAAGAGGGCCTTTACTTCTTTGATCCTGACGAAGAAGAGGATTATAAATTAGATGCGATGCCAGAAGATGAATTAATCTCTTTACTACAATCAGGGCATTTTACTAAAATCAAAAAAGCACTGGATAATTTATTCTATTACCCCAAAAATAGTATTACAGAAAACTATGTCCTAAATTTATTAAATGAAACCAATGAGAAGGTTCAAGATAAGGTAGGATCATCTTTATTCCAATACATAAGCTTCCAAAGGATTAAATATGATCTACCTATTGTAAATAAGATAATAGATGAGTTAAAGAAACACCCTAAAGTTGCCCATTATGCGACTCTGATAATCGAATTTATTCAAGAAATGGAAGAGGCAAAAGAGGAGCAAATTTTTGATGATGATGATTATGAAGTAGTACCATATGAAGATGAATAATATAAAGAATATGAAGAATAAAAATATTTAAATAGTGAAATTATACTTAAACAACCGGGGGCGTTCGTATTATAGAGTTCAGCCAGAACTTTCTGGTTGAACTTTTTTTATATGGATTTATTCTATCAGTAGCCAGGGTAGAACGTACGGGGGCGTGGGACCTTGATCCCGTCGGCTAAACTGTTCACCCCCTACTAGTAGAAATATGTTTGCGGCTGGTTGGGACTGAGATCTCGTATAACAAGCGAAGCTATAATACTACTTGGAGGTAATAGGGGTTACTGGTGAATATGTAAGAGGAGGAAAAAGAATGAACCCTGTTGTGGGTATAGATGTAGCTAAAGGAGAAAGTGAAATTCAGGCTTTTTTAGATAAAGGAAAGCCATATGGAAAGAACTTTTCGATTAAGCATAATCGTGATGAATTAGATCGGCTTGTAAGTTTCTTGGGTGAAATTAAAACAATGACAGGTAAGATGCCAGTGGTCATATTAGAATCAACGGGACATTATCATACTCCTATTATTCAATGCTTAGAAGAAAACGAGTTGCTTTATATTCTGTTAAATCCACTCATTTCTCATCAAGCAAAGAAATCAAGTTTAAGAAAAGTAAAAACAGATGCCTTTGATGCGTATCAGTTATGTGTCCTTTATTACAAGGAGGACTTTGAACCTTATAAAATGAGGGGAATTCAACTGTTGAACCTTCGTAACCTATCTAGACAACAGGAAATCGTGACGAATATGTATGTAGAAGCAAAATTGCAGTTTCATACGATTTTGGATCAGGTTTTTCCTGATTACCGAAAGGTATTTGGAGATCTTTTTTCGAAAGTATCTTTATCGATATTAAGAGAATATCCAACGTCGGAGAAGATTCTAAAGACGGATGAAGAGGAATTAACAGAACGAATAAAAGGGTATTGTCCAACTCGTTCTCTTCAGTGGGCAAGAGAAAAAGCAAGGAAATTAATCCATTCAGCTTCTCAAAATCCTTTTCAAAAGGTGATGTATCAAAGCCATCTCATCAATCTTAATATGTATATAGACATCCTATTTCATTACCAAGGACACCTTTCGGAATTGGAGAGCCAAATGGTATCCCTGGCAAATGAAATAGAAGAATATAAGATTATCCAATCTATCCCTGGAATCGGAGAAAAAATCGCTGCCACGATTATTTCCGAAATTGGTGAGATTGATCGGTTTAATCACCCTAAGAAATTGGTTGCCTTCGCTGGCATCGATCCAAGTGTCCATTCATCTGGCAAGTTTACAGCGACGACGAATCGGATTACGAAGCGAGGTTCCAGCAGGCTAAGGCACAGTTTGTATCTAGCTGTTTTATGTGGAATAAGAAGTTCCAGAAATAAAAAGCTCAAGGAGTTCTATGACAAGAAACGCTTAGAAGGAAAGCCATCGAAAGTGGCAATTATCGCTTGTATCAATAAACTTCTTCACTGGATTTATGCTTTATTAAAAAGGAAAGAACTCTTCCTAGATATAGCTTAGAAAGACATTTTAACCACATAAAGAAAAACCTTCCACAAGTTATCTGGAGGGTTATTTGGTATGCCTAAAAACAGTATAGCATATAAAAAAATGAATTTTACAGAGAGATATTGACATCCTATTAGCTGGTTTAGTTTAATAATAAGTACAGTCACCTCCTTTCTGGAGGTGGCTATTTTATAACTTAATAATCAAACAAAAGCAACGCTCTTTGCAAAAACCGCCTTTATTTTACACTATTTTATGACTGGTAGCTCATATCGTTATCGAAACTATTCATTGAAAAAGTATATTCCAAAAGTACTTAGGAAGAAGAAAATGGGGTAAATACATACTATCAAATTGAGAGGAGAAAAAGGGTATGGCTACTAAGACAGAATTATCATTAGCAGAACGTTTTGAAACAGCATTTAACCGTATTCATAAGGTATTAAGAGATATTGTCAAACATGCAAATACAGATAAATTCACTGAATTAATTTATAAGGGAAAGAATCATATTTTGGTACGTTACTATGAAAAAGATTTATGCCAATATGCAAAGTTGAGGAATGCATTGATCCATGAAAAAATAAGCAGCGATTATTATATTGCAGAACCTCATAAAGAGATTGTTGAAGATATCGAAAGAATTGCAGATGAATTTGAAAAGCCTAAAACTGGTTTGTCGATTTCATCGAAAGAGGTTTTTTATTTTTATGAAGAAGATCATCTGAAGGATGTTCTAGCTTGCATAAAGAAAAAATCACATTCACGATTTCCTATTTACAATAATAGAGAGGAGTACAGCTGGCTATTGACGACTAAGGAAATAATCATATGGCTTGCAAGTCAATTTGATAACCCAGAAATTAACTTAGATCATGTACAAGTTAAAGATTTATATAATAAAAAACATGTTAATCGAGTAAAGTTTGTTTCACAAAATGCAACGGTATTTGAGATTGAAGATATATTTGAAGAAGATCATAAAAATAAAAACAGGCTTGAAGCCGTTTTAATAACACCGAGCGGTAAAGAAACAGAAAAGCCGAATGGCATTATCACAACATCTGATTTATTAGAAGAGGAATTAGCTGAATAAAAATTCGGAATTTTTCAAGTTCAGAGCAGCGAAAGTAAGCATTGCCTGCATGGACAATTTTTTAAGTCCCCTTAAAGTAGTCCATCGCAATCCATGCTTTTCCTACATATCTTCAAAGTCACTTTTCAATCGTTTCCTTGTTTCATTCTAATCGGTGTTTGAGATATCCAGGTTCGTCTTTTATAATGAAGTGTCCTATTTTCTGCAGAATGGGAGAGACTCCTGCGGGGAAACCAAGTACCTTAGACCACGCAGCGCAGAACGCGAGGAGGCTTGATGCTTGCCCGAGGAAAGCAAGCTCATTCTGTATAGCATAAGGTAAAATAGCGAAAACAAAAAAACTGCAGACAAGGTCCCTGAAAAATAAGGAATTTGTCTACAGTCTTAAGCACCCTGGGGGATGCTTTAAACTACGCTTTAATGATACTAGAGCTTTATGCTGATTTCGTTCTTCGCAATCGCTTTTCAATTTCGATCACGATGATAGGAACGACTCCAAGTCCGAGCGCGATGAGATAATACTCATAAGGAAGGGGAGTTACCTCAAATATATATGCAAGCGGTGGGATAAAAACAATCGCTACAATCAGTAAAAGTGATGCCAATAATGCTAAGATCATGTACTTATTTTCCCGTAAATCTGATTGGAAAATGGACTTTGCTGTACGGACATTTAGAACATGAAAGAGCTGAGAGAGTGATAAAACAAGAAAAGCCATTGTTTGAGCTGCGCCTAACGATTCCAGGTTTGTACCTGCTAAGTAAAAGCCGATTAAGGAAAGCACGGCAAACATCAACCCCTGCAAGACGATTCGATAAAGAAGGCCGCCAGCAAAGATTCCTTCTGCTTTGGGCTTTGGCCGTCTCTCCATAATATCCTCTTCAACAGGTTCCATCCCGAGGGCGAGTGCAGGGAGACCATCAGTCACCAAATTCAGCCATAATAGATGGATGGCTAATAGGGGGGTCTGCTGCCAAATAATCATGGCGATGAAAACAATGAAAATTTCCCCCATATTGGTACCTAGCAGGAATTGAATGGCTTTACGAATATTATCGTAAGTGCCACGGCCTTCCTTCACGGCATCAACGATGGTTGCGAAATTATCATCGGTCAAAATCATATCCGAAGCGCCTTTTGCGACGTCGGTACCTGTTATGCCCATTGCGCAACCAATATCAGCTGCTTTTAAAGCAGGGGCATCATTAACCCCGTCACCGGTCATGGAGACTATGGCTCCTTTTTGCTGCCAGGCGCGCACTATACGTATTTTATCCTCAGGCGACACCCGTGCATAAACGGAGTAGTCATCAATTGATTCATTTAATGCTTGATCTGTCATTTTTTCAAGCTCTGCTCCAGAAAGTGATTTTTGTCCTTCATTTAAAATACCAAGTTCCTTCGCAATTGCATTTGCTGTACCGATATGGTCACCAGTGATCATAACCGGTCTAATGCCTGCCTTTTTACAAATGCGGACGGCATCTTTCGCTTCAGCTCGAGGCGGGTCAATCATCCCTAATAGTCCAACAAAATGTAAATCTCGCTCAATTTCATCGCTATCAAGGTGATGGGGAACGCTGCTAAGTTCCTTGTAAGCCACTGCGAGCACGCGCATTGCTTCATATGTCATTAGGTTATTAACTCTTTTAGCTTCTTCAAAATCGCCAGTTTTACAGCGGTTCATCAGGACATCAAAAGCACCTTTCGTAAGTGCATAGGGTTTTCCTTCTATTATATGGATGGTCGTCATGAGTTTTCTCTCAGAATCAAACGGAATTTCTCCAACGCGTGGTGCTGCTTCATGAAGACTCTCCTTGGTCATATGATTTTTCAATGCTGCTGAGAGAATAGCGGTTTCAGTTGGATCACCGATATGCTTTTCTTCTCCATCTACTATTTCAACTGTTCCATTGGAAGCTAATGAACCAAGGCGAAGTAAGGATTTTATCGGACCCGAAACGTGATTTGTCACATCTTCTGGTTCACCTTTTACCCATGCTTTAACAACTGTCATTTTATTTTGCGTGAGTGTTCCTGTTTTATCAGAACAAATGACTGAGGCACTGCCTAAAGTTTCAACAGCCGGAAGCCTTCGGATAATAGCATTTCTTTTGACCATACGTTGCACACCAAGTGCCAAAACAACTGTCACAATCGCAGGGAGACCTTCAGGAATAGCGGCAACTGCCAGGGAAACAGCGGTCATAAAGATTTCCAGAATAGGCATTCCTGAATAGAAGCCGATCGCAAAGATGACAATACTGATGGCTAGGGCAAGCAAGCCGAGATACTTTCCTAATTTACCTAGTTTCTGTTGCAGAGGTGTCTGGGCTTGATGGGCTGATTCCAGCAATTCGGCTATTTTGCCCATCTGAGTATCCATGCCAGTGCCAGTAATAATTGCTTTTCCTCGACCATAGGATACACTGCTGCCAGAGAAGACCATATTTACCCGATCACCAAGAGGAGCATCTTCTTTAACAGCTGCTTTCTCATTCTTCTCAACAGGGACTGATTCTCCGGTCAATGCTGATTCTTCTATTTTTAAAGAGGATGCCTCGATTAATCTTCCGTCGGCTGGTATGAAATCACCCGCTTCGAATTCAATCAGATCACCTGGCACTAGTTGACTGGCTTCAATTTCGGTTAATTTCCCATTACGGATCACCTTAGCCCGTGGGGATGAGAGATTTTGCAATGCTTCAAGTGATTTCTCCGCTTTATTTTCTTGAACAACTCCAAGTACAGCATTAAGAATAACAATGCTTAAAATAACAATTGGTTCGATATATTCCTTCGTATCATGGCCTTTAACTGCGACAAAAAAGGAAACGGCAGCAGCGAATATTAAGATTAAGACCATGATATCTTTAAATTGTTCAAAGAATCGTTGAACAAGCGTCTTTTGTTTCTTTCCTTTTAATTGATTGAGTCCGTATTTAGCTTGCTGCTCCGATACTTGAGCATCGGTTAGACCAAGCTTGCTATTTGTTCCGTATTCTTTTTCAAGATCTTCTATTTTCTTTACATGCGGATTATTCATGAAGAAACCTCCATTTCGTTAACTAAATATGCCTTTAGCATATCCAAAAGAGGAGGTAGGATACTTTGAAAAGATAATTAATAAAGGGAGGCCATTTGTATTATCGAGAGAAATAACTAGGAAGAATCTTTTTGAAACTCTACTTATTAGGGATCTATTTGTGAAAGGAGTTTTAAAATCATTGAGATGTCACAATGAAAATTGATTTTTGGAACATTTGACAAACATCAAAGGGTATGCAAAAAAATAAAAATTGTTGGTTTTGCACGATTAGAATCTGTAAGAGAATGTGAGGATAGAAAGGTATTGAAGAAGCATTATTCCTATATAGATAGGAGGGGAGATCTTTTGGCTGAAAGGGGAAGAGGGGAGAAATACTATCGTAAACCACAGGAGTAAGTGATACTCTCAAGAAGGTTTAAAACAATGGTGATGCAACTTATTCCAGTGTTAGTAAAAGAGAACTTATTAATATGCTTATTTAAGTAGGGAGTGATTAAAACGCGCCATTATATAAAAAAGGACTTCAGAATTGATTTAATTCTGAAGTCCTTATAAGGGTTCACTCAATTATTTTAAGATGGATTTGTCTGTATCCATTGGTAATGTATTATGAGTTTCCAGTGGTGCAGGTTTTAACATTGGTTTTGCGCCTTCTGCAGGGGGAACCACTGCTTCATAGCGGAATTCACCTTGTCCATCTGGTGCTTGGCCACTTGCCCAACTTCCAGTGCTGCTTTCTTCACCTTCAGAGAAATTATATAAAGAGTATGCGATATCAAGACGTTCTTTTTCACGTGGGAATGTGCTTGGAACAAGTAAACCTTCTTGTTCTTCTAATTCAGCGATCGCTTTCGCCCAAAGGTTTTGGTGATAGGAATCACGTGCAATAAGAACAGCTAGCAGATCTTTAATTCCTGGATCATCTGTCATTTCATAAATACGGACTGCTGCTAAGCGACCTTGTGATTCAGCGTTCAGGTTAGAGCGGAAGTCAGCTAATAAGTTACCGCTTGCTGTTACATAACTTCCCATCCAAGGGTTACCAACACTGTCCTGTGGACGAGGATTTAATCCGGAAACAATAGCATGTTGTGGATTCATACCGCTTAGTACAGCAGCGATTGCTGGATCAGCCATTGCTTTTTCTTGATCTTTAAGTGGTGCGCCATCAAGTAGACGTGCAACCATAGTCGCTAACATTTCAACGTGGCCGATTTCTTCTGTACCAATATCTAATAAAAGATCCTTGTATTTTTCATTACCGCGTACGCTCCATCCTTGGAACAAATACTGCATCATAACAGTCATTTCACCATATTGTCCACCGATTAATTCTTGAATCTTTTTAGCCATTAACGGATCTGCTTTAGTTGGTTTTGCTTCAAATTGAAGTTCTTTTTTGTGGAAAAACATAATTTCATACCTCCATAAATAGTAGTATTTTTTGAGCGGGTTGCTCGTACATTCTAATAAATACCCTCCGTTTTTTAGTTAGAAACATTTAAACTAATAAAAATAGGTAATAGAGGTAGGAAAAACACTTGACAGATATGGAGTTATTGCAAATAAAAAAATAAAAATCACGGAGAAATTTAACTCTTTTTGCGGGATTTTTAGGGATTATTACCTGTGAAATTGACATATAAATAAAAAAACACCCAGAATAATTGCATTCTGGGTCCTTTGTTGAGCGTCTAAAGTAATGAAATGTTTTTCTTCTTATTTTTCAACAGGCGTTAACTGTTCATTAGGTTGTTGCTTGGCTATTGATTCCATCTTCTTTAATTCTTCCCGAAGTAATCGTCTGACTTCTCTGCGTCTGTGTACTTTTTTCCCCATACAGTAAGACCTCCTTAAAGATAGTGGAAAACCAATAAACCACTGACCGTAAACAAAACCCTCTAGATAATCATTTACAACAATCATTAAAGAAGAAGACCATCTTGATTGTCAATCATATGAAGAAACCTTTCGAGATATTCATATCTTCTTAAAAGCAGATTGTTATCTATAGTTATATCAAAGGTTGAATAGTATGACAATTTTAAAAAAGGTATGATAAGGTTCGTACAAGACGATAAATCAACATTATGCAACTATTCACAAAAAATATCTGCGTTTCTATTCAATGCAATCTAATCGGGATTATTTGCTAATTTAGTTGAAGGTTTCCAGTTGTTTGTTATAATAATAAATGGAAATTAATTAATAAATCAGTCTTATCTGGGGTGAATGGTATGTTAGAAGGATGGTTTTTATGGTTCATCCTGTTTTGGATTTTGTTTATGATTGGATTTATGGCTATCGGCGGTTTTTTTATGTTTCGAAAATTTTTAAAGAAACTTCCTAAAGAAGATGGAAAATCTGATATGGACAAAGAAGTCGAATTTGTCGATCAAACAAGACAGCTTTGGAATCCTGAAGGAAAAGAATTTTTAGAAGAATTGGTCAGCCCTGTACCAGAATTGTTTCGGGATGTAGCCAGACATAAAATTGCCGGGAAAATTGGGGAGTTGGCTCTTAAGGAAAAAGCCAATCAAATTACGCTTGATCTCATTATTAAAGGATATATCTTAGCAACACCAAAGCGCGATCATAAATTCCTTCGCAAGAAATTAGAAGCTGAAAAAATAGATGTCAGTCCTTATGAACAATATTTCTCTGTATGACATCTCTTCGGAAGAAGAGGTTTTCATTTAGTGAAGGTCGTTAAAGCAGCTATAAAAGGACCATCTTCTATGGTCCTAAAAGCTGCACTATATAATATAAGGAGATGATTTAGGTTATGTATTTTTAATACTAACAAAAAAGTCATTAACATCTTTTACGTATTGGTGAAAAAATTCGGGTATTTGCTCTTCTTCCAGTCCTTGAAAACTATTGATTGCAATTCCTCTTATATACCATTCCTGAGAGTCCAGTCCTCGTTTAAAGCAGTTCCAAATTTCGTCTCCCATTAATTCATGTCCAGCACTCATAGATTTTAAATTGTTCCATTTATCAGCCACAATAAGAGCCTTAATTTCAAGTGGGGCATCTTTCACGAGTTCAAGGGTATGCTGTTTTCGTTCTTCCCATGTTTTTGTTTTGTCTTCTGTATGAGCTGAGACATATTTGGCGACTAAAGGGCCAAATTCTTTTTTGATTTGTTCAATTGTTGTATCGGTGTCTTCCACTGTATCATGTAATAATCCTGCAATGACTAATTCCTCACTAAACCCCGCTTTTTCAAGAGTCTTAGCAACTTCCAAAGGATGAATAATATAAGGCTCCTTTGAAAGCTTTCGTTCTTGACCTGCATGGGCATCTGTTGCAAATTGTACCGCTTTTTCTTTTAAAGTCATTTATTTAGCCACCTTTTAACTAGCTATGTTATTTTACAAAAAAATAGGATTGCTCATAAAATGAAAAAGGTCGGTTGTGAAAATATTTATAATTATATCTATATTCATGGGTATTATATCATATTTATAAAATCGGAAGGTATTATACGTTTAATAAGAATAGGAATAATATATATTACACAGTTTAGTAAAAATTATATATAATCTAATTATGTATTGATGAAAGATAAAGGGGTCATAAACAAATGGAACTTATCAAGGAAATTTATGATGATACGTCAGAACAGTATACGACGAATGCATACCGTATCAGAAAAGCGTCCAGAGCCGTAGTCATTAACGACCGCGATGAGATTGCACTTTTATTTGTTACAAAAGGAAACTATCATAAATTGCCTGGTGGAGGAATTAAAGATAGTGAAACAATCTATGATGCACTGAAAAGAGAGGTCGAAGAGGAAGTAGGGACCTTAATTGAGGATATTAAAGAACTCGGAATCACGATTGAATACCGCAATAACGAAGAACTTCTGCAATTGTCATATGGATACATAGCGAAAGCTACTGGTGATTTAAAAGATCCTATGTATACAACTGATGAGATAAATGATGGTTTTGTACTGAGATGGGTACCGATTAAAATAGCGATTGAGATAGTAAAACAAGACATACCTGCCAATTATGCAGGGAAATTTATTCAGCAAAGGGATCTGGAATTCCTATTAAAGGCTGATGAAGTGATTTAATGTATAGTCATCAAACAACTGCACCCAAAATTGTTAACGGATAAACTGACAATTTTGGGTGCAGTTTTTGTGTTTTTATTTAAAATATCTTTCTAAGTCAGCGATTGAATAGGCTTCCGACACCCCTTTTTTAGAATATAAATATTCGATAAGATTCTTATCATCTTTAAAAAGATCTAGTAGGCCATGATAGATATTTTTTAAATAGGGAAGAGAGGGCGAAGTGATTTGCTTATCAGCTAGGTTGCGATTGTCTGTAAATGTAAAAATCGGAAAACCTTCGGCTTCGCCTAAATAGAGAATATTTCCATACCAGGAGTCATTATACGAATAGGTATGAACTTTTCTTGCTAATTCAAGATTAACATTCATCTCAAAATCTCCATTTTCCTGTTGTACAATTTGTTTAAATTGATCGCTTGTAATTAAATATTTCTTTCCAAATGTTTTCGTGCTTGTATCCTTCTCAATATCGATAAAAGCGACACCGCCATTCCAACGTGCGGAGTATTCCGAGAAATACATTTCATATGGAAGAGATATAGGGGCCGCTTTTAAGGGGAAAGCAGGATCAGAGCATCCTCGTTCTGCTTTTGTCGAACCTTCTGGTGTTCCTCCGGTTATATAACAATGAAAACGACTTTCCGATAAATTCGAACCATAACTTGCGTACCAAACATAATCCATTACTTTATAATCCTCCCATTGTGTTTATAGGTATATGTACCACTAAAGGAAGAATTTACACATATCACAATGATTTTAAAGTGTATCGTTCGTGTCATAGTATTTATCTAAGGTGATTCTAATGGGTTGGATAGAAATAAATATAGTCTCGGCAAGGATAAGGAAAAGGTTTGGTAAAGGAGTGTTAGAAAAAGAGGTGGATAGAGGCTAAGAAATCTCTATTTTTAAAGTGGTGCGAGAGAACATTAAATGTTTCTCCCGCAGAGTATATTTATGTTACATATCATGATGGGAATGATTTTTTTGGCGTGTGTGCTGTCTGTTTTTCACTTTATGTGAGCCACTTAAGGGTGCAGGCTGCCCATTGTGATTATTGTCTTTAGAACCTTTTTGATGATTAGCATTTTTATTCGACATATTATCCCTCCTGACTATAGTATGAGTGTCAATAAAATGATTATACTGGTATAAAATAACGAGTAATCATGAGAGATACCATGAATAAGTCCGAATCTTTCCGTACATGATAGAAATTATATTGTTAAGGAGGGGTGTATGTGCCTTATCACAAAAATAAAGTTCAGGCCTTTCAATCAGCACAAAATGGAGTAAGAAAGGCAGTGGATGTCCATGAAAATTTAAAATCTATGCTGCATGATCCTCAATTTGGCCACGAATTAGGCCAATTGTGGGAAGAAATTAACGAAGCATACCAGCAAGTTGAAAATGCTTATGAAGTTGCTAGTGAGCACCAAAAGGATGAGTTAGATCATTACAGAAACACATTAGATAAGATGGTATCAGATTTAGATGAATTTCAGAAATTATGATAAATAACCGGTCAGCATCCATGCTGACCGGCTTTTTGTTTTATCAGGAAAATAATTACCATTAAGAAAAACTTATAAGAGGCAATAAATTACTTATATTTTACATTATGAAAAGGTTATATTAATATTAAATTGTTAGAATATTGGAATTGACGAAGAGTGCTGAACTTTTCTACAATTTGTCTCTCAATATTCTGTATGTATTTATCTTTTACCTAGAGGGGGTAATTTGATTGGGGAAAAATGATGTGTTCGACTCACGGAAATTTTTTGAGATTGATGGTAAACGCTATCATTACTACAATCTGAATGTATTGGAAGAAGCAGGAGTTGGTGAAGTATCTAAGTTGCCATATTCCATTAAAGTTTTACTTGAAAGCGTATTGCGTCAAATGGATGGGAGAGTAATTAAAAAAGAACACGTAGAGAATTTGGCTAAATGGGGCACAGAGGAAATGTCCATTGATGTCGATGTTCCTTTTAAACCTTCCCGTGTTATTTTGCAGGATTTCACAGGTGTTCCGGCAGTTGTCGATCTTGCTTCATTACGTAAAGCTATGGCTGATATTGGCGGAAATCCAGATAAAATAAATCCTGAAATTCCGGTTGATCTTGTAATTGACCACTCCGTTCAGGTTGATAAATATGGAACTGCAGATTCCTTGCAGATTAATATGGACTTGGAATTTGAACGAAATGCTGAACGTTATCAGTTCCTAAGCTGGGCACAAAAAGCATTTGATAATTATCGTGCTGTTCCGCCTGATACGGGAATTGTTCACCAAGTAAACCTGGAATATTTGGCGAATGTCGTTCATGCGACTGAGATGCCTGATGGTGATTATATGACATACCCGGATTCTTTGGTAGGTACTGATTCACATACTACCATGATCAATGGTCTTGGTGTATTGGGATGGGGTGTAGGTGGAATTGAAGCGGAAGCTGGTATGCTTGGCCAACCTTCCTATTTCCCTGTACCTGAAGTAATTGGCGTACGTTTTATTAATTCGTTACCTAATGGTGCCATGGCGACAGATTTGGCTTTGAAAGTTACTGAAATTTTGCGTAAAAGTGGCGTTGTAAATAAATTTGTTGAATTTTTTGGTCCTGGTATGAGTGCTTTATCGCTTTCAGACCGTGCAACCATCGCCAATATGGCTCCTGAATATGGGGCTACTTGCGGATTTTTCCCGATTGACGAAGAATCCCTCAAGTATATGCGTTTGACAGGACGCTCGGAAGATCATATTGCAATCGTTGAGAAGTACAGTAAAGAAAATGGATTATTCTACTATAAAAACAGTGATGAACCAAGATATACGAAAGTGATTGAAATTGACCTTTCAGAGATTGAAGCGAATCTTTCTGGTCCTAAACGTCCACAGGATTTGATTCCTTTGTCTAAAATGAAATCTGCTTTCAATGAAGCTTTAACAGCACCAGTTGGAAACGCAGGATTTGACCTTAGCCAAGAGGAAATAGATAAAAAAATTATTGTTCAGCTGAATGATGGCCGTCAAGCTCCAATGAAAACAGGAGATATTGCGATTGCTGCCATAACAAGCTGTACGAATACATCCAACCCATATGTCATGCTTGGGGCAGGTCTTGTTGCCAAGAAGGCTGTGGAATTAGGATTACAGGTTCCCCATCATGTGAAAACATCCTTAGCTCCGGGATCAAAAGTCGTGACAGGCTATTTGCGTGATGCTGGACTGCAAACGTACTTGGATGATCTTGGTTTTAATCTTGTTGGGTATGGCTGTGCTACATGTATTGGAAACTCAGGTCCATTAATGGATGAAATCGAAGCAGCAGTTGCTGAAGCAGATTTACTTGTTACTTCCGTATTATCCGGTAATCGGAACTTTGAAGGACGTATCCATCCGTTAGTAAAAGCAAACTATTTGGCATCTCCTCCATTGGTTGTTGCCTATGCGTTAGCCGGAACGGTGGATATTGATCTTGAGAATGATCCAATTGGAAAAGGCAAGGATGGGAAAGATATTTATTTCAAAGACATCTGGCCATCCAGCGAGGAAGTTAATAAATTGGTACAGGAAACTGTTACATCAGACCTCTTCCTTAAAGAATATGAGCATGTCTTTGATGATAATGCTAGATGGAATGAAATCCAAACTAGCAACGAACCTTTATATAACTGGGATTTTGATTCAACCTATATTCAAAACCCTCCTTATTTTGTCAATATGGATCCTAATCCATCAGAAGTTAAACCGCTTGATGGACTAAGGGTTGTTGGGTTATTCGGTGATTCAGTTACAACAGACCATATCTCACCGGCAGGTTCTATTGGCAAAGATACACCGGCAGGTAAATACCTGCGTGAAAAAGGTGTCGGCATCCGCGACTTTAACTCATACGGTTCACGTCGTGGTAACCATGAAGTGATGATGCGTGGTACTTTTGCTAATATCCGTATACGAAATCAAATTGCTCCTGGTACTGAGGGTGGTTATACCACTTATTGGCCAACCGGTGAAGTAATGTCCATCTATGATGCATGTATGGAATATAAAAAAGATGATACTGGCCTGATCGTGCTGGCTGGAAAAGATTATGGTATGGGAAGCTCTCGTGACTGGGCTGCAAAAGGAACCAATTTGCTTGGAATTAAAACAGTAATTGCTGAAAGCTTTGAAAGAATTCACCGTTCAAATCTTGTATTAATGGGTGTGCTGCCTCTTCAATTTAAAGAAGGCGAAAGCGCTAAAACTCTTGGTTTAACAGGTAAAGAAAGAATCTTTATCCCTGTCAATGAAAGTGTCAAACCACGTGATATCATAACAGCAACGGCAATCGCTGAGGACGGAACAGAGAAGAAATTTGACGTTTTAGTTCGCTTTGATTCCGATGTCGAGATCGATTATTATCGCCATGGCGGTATATTGCCAATGGTTCTGCGTGGCAAATTGCAAGAAGCTTCATCTACCATGTAAGAAATAAAAAAGCTGACTTCGGTCAGCTTTTTTTGTAGCTGTTCGCATTTATCCTGAATTCATGAACAAAAGTCCATTTAATAAAGGAAGAATAGCTAAACTTTAATATACAGACTTTCGCAAATTTGGAAATACTGATACAATTTCTTTGGGGATATACATATTTGTGGCTGGGGGGAGTTTGCTATAAAAAAATTCATCGGGTCACTCTTACTGTTGATACTGATCGGTGTAGCGTTTTACGGAGTATTAAATCAGCAGGATACTTCAGTTAAAGCAGATAAGGGGAATGAGGCTATTGACTTTACGTTGAAAGATCCTAGTGGAAAAGATATTTCCTTATCTGATTATAAAGGAAAGAAAGTGTTTCTAAACTTTTGGGCAACCTGGTGTAATCCATGCAAAAAAGAGATGCCTGAAATGGAAAAAATCCATCAAACCTATCCAGACGTTGTCGTTCTTGCCGTAAATATTGATTCTCATAAAGATATTAAAGGATTTATGAAGAATCTGAATTTAACTTTTCCTACAGTATTGGATGTAGATGGTGATATCAACAAAAAGTACAATGTTGTATCTATTCCAACTTCATTTTTTATAAATGAAAAGGGAGTCATAGAGAAAAAAGTAGTGGGATTAATGGAATATAAACAAATGGAAGAAAATGTTAGAAACATGTAAACAGCCGAATAGGCTGTTTTTTCACATTTAATGGCCAATTCAGTTATTCTTATTTTCAAAAAAGGTTATAAATACAGAAAGTAAAGGCAATGATAATATTGAAAATACGAATACGGATGGTGATTTATAGATGAAAAAGCGAAAAAGGATGTCTTTAGCCGATTTAATCGTAGAAAATAAAAAACAGATCATTATGGATAAACATGCTATGGCGATCCTTGAGGATCGAATTGATAAAAGAATGATGGAAAGAGCCGAATAGTATCCAGAATATACCCTTAATAAGACTAACATAAGTAAGCATGCTAAGTATGAAGGGGTGAAAAAAGATGGGTAATCCTAAGAGAAATCCTAAACCATTTGTACCAAATCATATTGGAACTCAGTCAAGAGCAGCTGGTGGAAATAAAGGTAAAAAAATGCAAGATACTTCTGGAAAACATCCAGATGTTATTCAAACTAAAGGCGAATAATAGGATAAAGATCATTTGAAAACCTGCTTGTAAACCCTTTTGGTAAACGAGCAGGTTCTTTTTTGCTTTCAAAAACGACTGATATCAGGATTACTTCTATAACGAAATAAAAAAACTATGTTCCAAATCTTCATGGTGATTTTAACCCCCAAAACCTCGCAACCAAGATGAAGAAACCAAGTAATAAAAACATAGAAAAGGAATCTCCATATAACTATCTTTAAATGATAAATAATGGGGAGACACCAAGTAATCTATTTACGCAAGAAATGAGTGTTGTTCCTAGTTTTTAAAACCAGAATTTACGTGTCTATTTATGTCTTTTTTTAAGCCAAATAGATTAAATAGACATGTGTTGTATGGTAGGATGGAGACATCGACTTAAAAAAGGATGAAACAAAAAGATGAAACTTTCGATAAATCAATACATAAATAAACTTGATGAGTGGGAGAGAAAACGGAGCGAACAAAATACTCTGCCAGCTAAATCGGAATTGCTTGAAGCAGTGCAATGGCTCTGTAACAACAAAGCTGATCAAGAAGAAATAAACGAACTAGAAGGCAGATTGCTCTATTTATTGGCTCTGCAAAGAAGTAAAGAAGAGGAACAAGATGATTTATATTATCTTTTATTAGAAGAAGCAGATCGATTATTGATGGGCAGAGCTGAGATTCAATTATTATTGGAGAGAAAACAATTAAATCAATTCAACGATCTATTTGCCGGTTTTCGTATTCCAACTTTACGGGAAACAGATAATCGAACGGCCAAACGTAATACCGTCGTTCAAATAATGACTGAAACTAATTTATATATGAATCGAACATCTGACGCGCTAAAGCAACTAAGTCATACATCAGAAATGGAAGCCAGTATGGCTCTAAAGAGGGATTTAGATGAAATCCTTATTTGTATGCAAAAGGTCCTTTCTACTGCTAAAGAATATGAAGAGACTTTAAGCGGTAATTTTCATACAGCTATTGTTTATCAGGAGTTCAAATCCTCACTTCATACGCTGAATAATCGTATCGATCAATTCAATGAATATATATCAAAACTAGACAAGCAGGATCATCAAGATCATCAAAGCGCATTAGATGAACTTAGCCAAATGATTGGTCTAATTGAAATTAAAGAGCGGGTTAACCAGCTTTATCAATTTCTAAAATACCAAAAGCAGCGGGAAAAAATGGGGTTTAATAATACCGGAGATATTAGTCTTAATATGGTCCTCACAGGAAACCCGGGAACTGGAAAGACAACACTGGCCAGATTATTAGCGAAAATCTATTATGAATTAGGGATATTGCCGAAAGAATCGATCGTTGAAGTAGATCGGTCTAAATTGGTTGGAGCGTACGTTGGACAAACAGAGGAAAATGTACGCAAGGCCGTAGAAGAAGCAATTGGGGGGATCCTCTTCATTGATGAGGCATATAGCCTGAAAAGAGATGGTCAACAAGGTACAGATTATGGACAAACGGTTATTGATACCCTGATTTCTCTCATGGATAGTGCCGAATACGCAGGGAAATTTGCAGTTATATTAGCAGGTTATCCTGAAGAAATGCGACAATTTTTGGATAGTAACCCGGGCTTACGGAGCCGTTTTCCTCAATTTAATTATATGGAATTACCAGACTATTCATTGGATGAAATGGTCCAGATAGCTATTCAGACGGCAGAAAATAATTATTATTTTATCGCGCCAGAAGCGATTCCCTCTTTAAAAAAACGAATTGAATATGAGATGGTCGATCAAACATTTGGGAATGCCAGGACAGTTAAATCAATTGTCATGGATGCTATATTCCATAAAGGCTCAATTGGTGACAGGATGGATAAAGGGAGCTTTTTAAACTTTCTTCTTTTGCAGGAAGAAGATTTTTCTTCCCAGTTTCCTATAGCGACAGGAGATCCACAGTCGGAATTAATGAATCTTGTTGGGCTGGATACAATTAAAGAAGAAATCCATAAGCTATCCGCATTTGTAAAGATTCAACAATCGAGAAGGCAGGCAGGTAAGAATACAGTACCCATTCAGCTTCATGCAGTCTTTACTGGCAATCCGGGAACCGGAAAAACGACAGTTGCCAAGCTATATTCCGAAATTCTTCGAGATTGTGGATTGTTGAAGAGAGGACACCTCGTTGTAGCAAGCCGTGCTGATTTCGTGGCAGGCTACGTTGGGCAGACTGCCATTAAAACGAAAAAGAAAATTCAAGACGCATTGGGTGGTGTGCTATTCATAGATGAAGCCTATTCATTATTGAGCTCTTCTACTTCAGACTATGGAAAAGAAGTGGTCAATACATTGGTTGATGAGATGACCAAACATAATGAAAATCTCGTCATTATTTTGGCTGGTTATCCGGATGAAATGAAGACTTTGCTTTCCAGTAATCCAGGTTTTTCATCCAGGTTTAAAAAGTTCATGCATTTCCCGGACTATACGATTGAAGAATTGATGCAAATTATTGAAAACTATGCTCAAAAGTATCAATATGTATTGGATCAGCCAGCAAAAGATTATTTAGTTGAAAAATTAAATGTCATTAAAATTGATGGGAATGGGCGCTTTGCCATTAATCTGGTTGATAATGCTATTCAGGCGCAGGCTGTTCGATTGATAGAAGAAATGGACGAGGATGTTGACTATTCTACCTTGGTGAAGGCGGATTTTCAAAATGTGTTAGAATAGAGAAGGAACCCTTATAGTAGAATAGGAGTGTTTGGAATGTTTGTTTCAAAGAAAGAAATCCAGTTATTTTACGCAGATACAGATATGATGGGCGTTATGTATCATGCCAACTATCTTAAGTGGTTTGAACTGGGAAGAACTGCCTTTATTGAAGAGTTAGGCTATAAATATAATGACATGGAGGAAGCTGGCTACTATGCTCCTGTATATGACATTCAAGTAACCTATAAGACACCATTACGCTATGGCGATCAAGCATATGTACATACATGGATAGAAGAAAATAACGGGTTGAAAACGCTATATGGTTATGAAATCCGAAATCAGCATGATCAAGTATGTGCAACAGGAACTACCACGCATATCGTTGTTAGAAAAGACAATTTCAGACCGATTCAGTTCAAAAAAGCATTTCCAGAATGGCATGCAAAATACGAAGAAATTAAACGCAAATAAGGATAAGTGTAAGTATAAGGCCCGTCGGCTTAGTCATTTTATGGCTGATCCGACAGGCTTTTTTTGTGCTGTTTAGAGGTCCTTTTAGAGTTTTCATTCTAAAAGTTGGGTGCGATAAAGACGATTTATAGGGGGAATAATAGCTGAAAGGGTATATATAAATCTATAAGAAGAATAACTTAATCTCGTACATGATATTGAAGGAGTAATATAGTAAAAGCAGGCCGGAAAAACGAATTCGTTTTCTCAACCTGCTTTTATTTAGTCAGCGGATGTCGCCATTATTTACTATAGTTGAACGTAGGTTCAGCCCTTTGATCGTCAAAAGTTACATGAAGATCATGTCCATCAAAATACCATACATCATCCTCTGCAACAAAATAAGTGATCTCATCCTGTACAAGGGTTACTGCTGCTTGGTTTTGGTCCTCTTTATTAATTCCGAGAGAGAAACCGGATTGTATAGGGCTATATCCTCCATAGCGAGGGAAGAACCGTAGGCTATCGCCTTTTTCAAGTTCTAATTCATTTTTATACCATGTTGCTGATTTCTCGTCTATTGTAATTTTCATAGATGAATCCTCCTGATATTAATTCATTTTTTTTATAGGCTATCTGATTTTCGAATACTACCATTATGACATAATGTTTATAAAATAACGACTTATCCGGTATGGGAACTATCTGTTGATCACTTAATACCCTAGTTACACTCCGATGAATCTAGTATTGACCACATAAGGGGGTTCATTATGATCGTATCTTCGGGAGATTCATTGAGTGAAAGTGAATTAAAGTCTATCTTAATAGAATTCAAAGATAAAAACTATCACTGGAAAGGCTTAGATGTAAATACCGTATTAAAGGCGATGTTAGTACATATCGGCTCTACAGATAGCGAGCTACGTGACCAGCTAATCTATACATCTTTTTATCAATTAATTATTAATCGTAAGCAAATTGTTGCTGAACAATTAATTCAACTCTTAGATACTTGTATAGATGAACTAATGTTTAAAGGGATCGGCGAAAAGGAAACCGATACTGTCTTCACAAGATCATTTACAACCCTTTTAGTAGCATTAATACTGAATAGAGACAATCAAGAGAATTTTTTATCATCAAGCAAAATAAATGGTATTAAAGAAATGTTAATGAAGTACATGGACCTAGAGAAAGATTTAAGAGGATATGTCGCTGGGAAAGGATGGGCTCACAGTGTCGCCCATGCAGCAGACACTTTTGAAGAATTGGTGATGAATCCAAAGCTAAGTAAAGAAGATTATCCCGAAATTATGAGGGTGTTATGGAGTAAAGGTTATTAATCCCTATTCTTGAAATGCTGGAAAGAGGAATGGATTTAACAGAAATAGAAGAATTGCTGCAGCAGTTGCCGAATGAATTAAAAAAGCGAAAGGAACAGATTGAAGAAGAAGAGTACTGGTTTTTAGTCTTTAATAGTAAAACGTTTCTAAAGAGCTTTTATATTAAAATGAACGGTAATCTTAAATTACTGTCACTTCAGAAGAAGATTGAACATAGACTGTTAAGTATCTTATAAAACAGAAAGGCTATCCCTTTGTAGAGTCTACACATTTAGGACAGCCTTTATAAAAATCCTTAATTTGATGTACGATTAAGCATAAATTCAGTGAGTTCTTGTTTATTGTTTTTACTCTGGCCAAATACTTCCTCATTAGCAAAAGGTTGTACTCTATAATCATGTTCATTTTGATTCGTTACGTAGGTTGGAGTGAACATCACATTGGATATAGTTGTTGTGGTAGTTCCTTTAGTGGATGACTCTTTGGTTATTTTGATTTTAACCATTCCACCGATATCTTTATAGTCATTTTGTTGACCAGAAAGAAAATTACCTAATGAATAGACGACTAGAGTTTTATGTTTATCGGTCTCTATCCATTCGATTGGCTGCAGGACATGAGGATGATGGCCGATAATGATATCAGCACCCGCTTCGGCCATTAATTTGGCTAATCGTCTTTGTTCATCTGATGGATTCCGTTTATATTCCAATCCCCAATGGGCATTGATCAGTATGAGATCGACTTTATTTCGTATATTCTTAATATCTTGTGTCATTTTATAATCGTCTATGTAATTGACAAGATAATCTTTCCCATCAGGAATAAGGATCCCATTCGTTCCGTATGTGTAGGATAGGAAACCAATCTTAATTCCATTTATTTCAATAATACGGTCGCGCCTGGCATCTTCTTCATTTTTATTAATCCCCACGTATGGCATTCCAATTTTATTATAATAATCAATTGCTCGTAGAATTCCTTTTTCACCTTTATCGAGTGAGTGGTTATTTGCTAGAGTTACCAGATCAATCCCCACGTTCTGTAAGGTATCCGAAATTTCATAGGGAGAGTTAAAGGATGGATAACTGGATAATCCTAGATCACTTCCAGCTGCAATAGATTCTTGGTTGGCAATCGTAAAATCCGGACTGCTTAACATATCTTTTACAGGTGCGAACATATCAGAAAAGTCATACCCAGAACCAGTATCCGCATCTTTATATACCCTATCATGCAGTAATATATCTCCAATCGCCCCAATTTCAGCTGTGGACTGGTATATTCGTTCTGATAATACGACCTCTTTATCTTTAGATAATGTAACTTCTCTTTCATTAGATTGTTTAAAGACTTCCTCCTTATTTACATACACAAATATACCTGTAGACCCCATGAGTATAATAATGAATGAAAAGAGGATTATTTTCTTCTTCATAGTTCACCCGCTCAGTAAATTTCTATTCATTTCAACAATGTATCAATACATTACTACATGTATATTGCCACTTTTTAAGTTAAAATGCAAAAAAAGGTAGTTTTGTAATTCTCATAAAACAGATAATTCGATACTTTTCTACTGTTTATGTATCGGTTCTTTCGTTTAAACTAGTTGGGGACTGAACGATAGAGACCTAAATAAGAAAGAATCATAAAAGGTTTATTTAGTGATTTACTCATCGGATATCATTGAAAGGTTGTTGTATCAAGGTTCTTGAGGATTTGAAAAATTCTCTTTTATTGAAGGGATATTATTATTTTAATATAATATAAGTATGATATATCTCGTAAAAAAAAGAGGAGGGAGTCACCATGGGTTTTATAGGGACAGTATTCGCGATCTTAGTCGCTCTTACAATCTTTGGTATCTGCGGTTAAGTTATATCAAAAAACTTAATTTGGTCTTATTTTTGCTACCGCTTCTTATTTTTCTAATAAACGAGGAAATAAAGTACAAAGTAGACGTCCCCTACATTGGTTATGTGCTCAAATGTCATTTTAATGACTTTCTTGGAGGGATTTCCTTTGCAGCATATACCAACCTAATTCTTTTGTTTAGTCATTGGACCAGCTTTTATTTATATAAGCTTCAGCATTTTATCATCTTAGGGGCTATCTGCAGCTTTGCTTGGGAATGGATAATTCCCGTCATTAAAGAAAACAGTACACCGGATTGGTTCGATGTACTGTCATATATGCTTGGGATGTTATGTTATTTCTTTCTTATGAAGTATTTCATTTATGTAGAAAATAGAAATGACTTAAAAGAGTGACGAGCAATATAATCTATTGCCAGGTATACTACTAATTAATCTTCATTATTTTTTTGCTAAGGCATCTATCTCTAACTCAAGTTTGGATAGATGCTTTTTGTATTTAAGAAGAATCACAATAAGCATCTATAACCTAATTAGATGACTCTGGCAAAAGGGTTTAGACTAGCTGCTAACCCCTATGGCCTCTAATAGTCACTTGTCATACAAAGATATAAGTCCTAACCAGCATGAATCATGTTTATAAGTAGGAAAACCGTTTAGTTGTTGGAATTGCAATCCTGAGGGGGCTTCGTTTTACCCCAGCTGTTTCTAGTAATCAAAAAGGTCAACCTGATCACGTAACCGATGCTAAAGAAAAAGTCACTAAAAAAGACTGCTTTTGCACCACAATTAATGTGGTTACAAAAACAGCCTTATGTTCTCATTTAAACAAATTTACCTTCGGCTCTGTTTTATTGATAATCCGTTTTATGTTCGCACGGTGTCGATAGAAGATAAAGCCTACCAAGAAGATGATTAAAATTTGAAAGGACAAATCATCAGTAAACATGACATATATAAGTGCTACAACGGCAATTAACATGGAAGATAAGGAGACCATTTTGGTTAATAATAAGAATATAAAAAAGCATGCAACTAAGATTAAAAATAAGTTTGGATCGTATCCAAGCAAAATACCGCCTGAAGTAGCTACCGCTTTACCGCCTCTAAATCCTGCAAATATAGGATACATATGACCAATAACTGCCAATAAGCCGCATACTAACGGGATGGCAATCCAGTCTGGCCAATAATCAACTTGTATATCAAATATGTATGGCGGTAGGACTGCAAGAGTTCCTTTTAAAATATCGATTGATGTAACAATAATTCCGGCTTTTTTACCGAGGGTTCGGAATGTATTAGTTCCGCCAAGATTTCCACTTCCATGTTCTCGTATATCAGTATTATAAAATACTTTGCCTATAATTAAGCCTGAGGGTATTGAACCAAGCAAATAGGAGAGAACAAATAAAAAATATAACATACAAACATTTCCTTTCTAACACAATTAGTTAATATATTTTAACATGTAGATTTAAAAAGACATACAAATTTATTTCATTTGGTAAACTTAAACACTTCCCTATTAGGAGAGTACCGTTTATTCTATAATAGCCTATGGGTATACATAAAATATATTCAAAAAAAGGAAAGGGTGTAGTTATATTGGAAAATCCTAGTAGAGATGAAATTGGTGTACTGTTAAAAAAAGCGAAACGAATAGCTGTCGTTGGTCTATCTGATAATCCGGAGCGGACATCCTATATGGTTTCGAAAGCTATGCAGGATAATGGATATGAAATTATTCCAGTCAATCCTGCAGTGGACAGTGTTTTGGGGGTTAAGGCGGTTCCAACCTTAAAAGAGATTGAAGGACATGTAGATATCGTTAATATCTTTCGACGTTCTGAATATGTTATGGATCTTGCAAAGGAATTTATGGAAATCGATGCTGATATATTTTGGACTCAGTTAGGTGTTGTAGATGAAGAAGCTTTTCAAATGCTAAAGGATAAAGGATATACGGTGATCATGGACCGCTGTATAAAAGTCGAGCATGCCCTAACTAAATAAATCTAAAAATCACCACCAATTACTTATAAATATAGAATTGGTGGTTTTATTATGTAATGGATGCCAAAAACTAATAGTTGTAAAAAGTGCGTACATGATACCATAATTAAGAGAAGGTCTGAATTTACATAAAATATTGGTGAGTAATTAGAACGACGACAGCAACCTATACATACTATTTATGAAAACTTTATTTGCGAAACGAAAAATAATCTGTAAAAATAGAGCAATAGAGCTTATCTGTGAGTATTTTTAATAATTGAGAACATTTGTTCTTATTTTAAAATATGTATATAATAGAAGTTGTTAAGTATAGAGAGGGGTACATAAGTGGCAAAGAAAGTAAAACCTATAGACTATAACGAAGATGCCATCCAGGTACTTGAAGGTTTGGAAGCTGTCCGAAAACGGCCGGGTATGTATATCGGCAGCACGGATACTCGAGGCTTGCATCATCTCGTTTATGAAATTGTAGATAACTCCGTAGACGAAGTGTTAGCTGGTCACGGTGACGAAATCATTGTAAAAATTCATAAAGATAATAGTATCAGTGTAATGGATAAAGGAAGAGGAATGCCTACGGGTATGCACAAAATGGGTAAACCGACTCCGGAGGTTATTTTAACGATTCTCCATGCAGGAGGTAAATTTGGTCAGGGTGGATATAAGACTAGCGGTGGTCTGCATGGTGTTGGTGCTTCTGTCGTAAATGCTCTTTCTGAATGGCTTGTTGTTACAATAAAGCGTGATGGCTTTATTTATGAGCAACGTTTTGAAAATGGTGGAAAACCCGTTACGACATTAGAGAAAATCGGAAAAACTAATCAAACGGGGACAACCATTCATTTTAAGCCTGATCAGAGTATTTTCTCTACGATCGTTTATAACAAGGAAACCTTAAGCGAGCGATTACGCGAATCCGCCTTTTTACTTAAAGGATTAAAAATCGAATTACAAGACTTACGTACGGATGAAAAAGATGTTTATCATTATGAGAATGGTATTGAAGCCTTTGTTACCTATTTGAACGAAGAAAAGGATACGCTTCATCCTGTCGTTAGCTTTGAGGGGACCCAGTCCGATATTGAAGTAGAATTTGCCTTTCAATTCAATGATGGATATTCCGAGAATATTTTGTCGTTTGTCAATAACGTAAGAACAAAAGATGGCGGAACCCATGAAGTGGGAATGAAAACAGCCGTTACACGTGCCTTTAATGAATATGCCCGTAAATCAGGATTGTTGAAGGAAAAGGATAAAAACCTGGATGGCTCTGATATACGGGAAGGATTGGCTGCAATTATTTCTGTAAGAATTCCAGAAGAATTATTACAGTTTGAAGGACAAACAAAGAGTAAACTTGGTACTAGTGATGCACGTTCTGCAGTTGATTCCGTCGTATCTGATAAATTATCGTATTATTTGATGGAAAACGCTGACATCGCTACCTTATTGGTCCGTAAATCGATTAAAGCATGTCAGGCAAGAGAAGCAGCCAGGAAGGCAAGGGAAGATGCGCGCGGTGGTAAAAAGCGTAAGAAGTCGGAAGCTCTTCTTTCTGGGAAACTAACACCTGCACAGTCCAGAAACCCATTGAAGAATGAATTGTATCTAGTCGAAGGAGATTCCGCGGGAGGATCGGCAAAACAGGGACGTGATCGAAGGTTTCAAGCCGTTTTACCTTTGCGAGGTAAAGTTATTAATACAGAAAAGGCAAAACTTGAAGATATCTTCAAAAATGAAGAAATCAACACGATTATCCACGCTATTGGCGGTGGAGTAGGATCCGATTTTTCTATTGAGGATATTAACTACGATAAAGTGGTTATTATGACGGATGCTGATACAGACGGCGCCCATATTCAAGTATTATTGCTTACTTTCTTTTATCGATATATGAAACCATTAATTGAACATGGTAAAATTTTCATTGCCTTACCTCCTTTATATAAAGTTAGTAAAGGATCAGGTAAAAGAGAAGTTATCGAGTATGCATGGGATGACGATGAATTAGCAGGTACAATAAAAAAAGTCGGTAAAGGCTATATGCTCCAAAGATATAAAGGTCTTGGAGAGATGAATGCAGACCAGCTGTGGGAGACGACTATGGACCCGGAACAGCGTACCCTGATTCGTGTTCGCATAGATGATGCCGCACGGGCAGAGCGTCGGATTACCACGCTAATGGGTGATAAAGTAGAACCAAGGCGTAAATGGATTGAATCCAATGTTGCATTTGGTTTGGAAGAAGATGAAAATATTTTAGAGAATGAGAATTTAACGGTTGCTGATGAGGAGGAAGTATTATGACACCAGCAGAGAAGTACCGCGATCTCCCTCTTGAGGATGTAATTGGCGACCGCTTCGGCCGATACAGTAAATATATTATTCAAGACAGGGCATTACCGGACGCGCGCGACGGGTTAAAACCGGTTCAACGCAGAATCCTTTATGCCATGCATTCGGATGGCAATACGAATGACAAACCGTACAGAAAATCAGCAAAGACAGTCGGTTTAGTAATTGGTAACTTTCATCCGCACGGTGACTCATCTGTTTATGAAGCAATGGTCAGGATGAGTCAGGACTGGAAGCTGCGTCGTGAACTGATTCAAATGCACGGGAATAACGGAAGCATTGATGGGGATCCGCCTGCAGCGATGCGTTATACCGAGGCACGCCTTTCCTCTATCGCCGGCCAGCTTTTAAGTGATATAGATAAAAAAACAGTTGATTTTGTACCAAACTTTGATGATACAGCTGAAGAGCCAATTGTTTTACCTGCTAAATTTCCCAATTTGCTTGTAAATGGTTCAACGGGGATATCGGCTGGTTATGCCACCGAAATCCCACCTCATAATCTTGGAGAGATTATTGATGCAACGATTATGGAGATTGATAACCCTGATTGTACAGTTGATGAATTAATGACCCTTGTAAAAGGACCAGATTTTCCAACTGGAGGTATTATTCAAGGAGCAGATGGTATTAAAAAGGCGTATGAGACTGGTAAAGGAAAAATTGTCATTCGCAGTAAAACAGCTATTGAAACCTTACGCGGCGGAAGACAGCAAATTACGATAACTGAGCTTCCATTTGACGTAAATAAAGCGAATCTTGTTAAGAAAATTGATGAATTACGTCTTGATCGTAAACTTGAGGGTATTTCTGAAGTAAGAGATGAAACAGATCGTACAGGATTACGGATTGTCATTGAATTAAAAAAAGAAGTAGACTCTGATGTCATTCTTCAATATTTATTTAAAAATACAGACTTGCAAGTTACATATAATTTCAATATGGTTGCCATTCATAAAAAACGGCCGCAGCTTATGGGCATTAAAGCCATGTTGGATGCTTATATTGATCATCGCCGTGAAGTAATCACGAGGCGTTCTAAGTTTGATTTAGCCAAAGCCCGTGATCGCCAACATATTGTTGAGGGACTTATCAAAATGATTTCTATTCTTGATAAAGTAATCGCAACAATTCGTGCATCCCTTGATAAAAAAGATGCTAAAGAAAACTTGGTGAAGGAATACGCATTCACAGAGGAACAAGCTGAAGCGATTGTTTCCCTTCAGCTTTACCGTTTAACGAATACAGATATTACGGCGCTGGAAAAAGAAGCAGAAGAACTTCGAAAGAAAATCGAAGAACTGACGGCTATTCTTGGCAGCGATAAGAAATTAATGTCAGTTATTAAAAAAGAGCTGAAAGAAGTTAAAAAGGACTTTGCAGATGCACGCCGTTCTGTAATAGAAGCTAAAATTGAAGACATTAAGATTAATCTTGATGTACTGATTCCAAGTGAAGATGTCATCGTTACGGTCACGAAAGAAGGCTATATAAAACGGACAAGTTTACGCTCTTATACTGCTTCTGGCGGTCAGGATTATGGAATGAAGGAAGGAGACAGGCTCCTTCATAAACTGGATATGAATACAACAGATACCTTATTGTTATTTACTGACAAAGGCAGTTATATCTACTGTCCGGTCCATTTACTTCCTGATATCAGATGGAAGGATACTGGTCAGCATATCAGTAATATCGTACCGCTCGACAAGAATCAAAATCTATTAAAGGCAATCCCAGTTTCCGATTTTGAAAAAGAAGCGTACTTATTATTCGTTACAAAAAATGGAATGATTAAGAAATCTGAACTGTCACTTTATAAGGCAGCCAGATATACAAAACCATTAACAGCCATTAATCTTAAAGGAGATGATCAGGTTGTGGATATCCATCAAACAGATGGAAAACAATCCATCTTCCTGGCTACTTCGATTGGATATGGGTTAATGTTCTCTGAAAGTGAAATCCCAACAGTTGGAGCACGTGCTTCCGGAGTTAAAGGGATAAATCTAAAAGACGATGATTATCTAGTTGCAGGAAAAGTGTTTGATGAAACTGATTCCTCCATGATTGCGCTGATTACACAGAGGGGCGCCATTAAGAAAATGAAACGAAGCGAGTTTGAAATGACATCCCGTGCAAAACGCGGAGTTGTCATGCTGAGAGAGTTGAAGAAAAACCCACATCGAGTAGCAGGGGTAGAATTTGTAAACGACCTTGATGCTATTGTGATTTTGTCGGAAAAAGGCATGATAGAAGAAGTTCCATCCTTCCAATTGCGACCTAGTGATCGCTATTCAAATGGTTCGTTCTTTATGGACGAAGGTGAAAATGGTTCAATCGTTGAAACATGGGTAACAACTCCTGAAGTTACAAATTCGTGATTCCCTAATAATCTAACTAAAAAGCTGTAAGCAGTTTTTAACTGTTTACAGCTTTTTTTATTCTGATGGATTCTCTTGTTTTTATGCATAAAAAGGCTAAATTCAAGGCATTCTATAATGAATTAATCCTTTACCTGGGAGTTGATAAACATATGATAAAATGGATGAATCGTTTTTTGATTTTCGGTATTTTAGGATGTTTGCTGCAGCAGTCGGTATCTATAAATGCTGCAAAACTAAACGAAAAAGACCGGCAAGTAGAACTTGGAACGTATAAAGTGGATGTAACAGGAGACGGGAAGAAAGACCAAGTCTATTTGTATGGTATTCCTTTTGATCAGGAGACTAAATATTATAAGGAATTTAAGTTGGTTACCAAAACAAAACAGGGAACTAAGAGTGAAACCATTCCAGGTGGATTTAAACCATCCATCGACTTTCTCGATCTGAATGGAGATAATACATTGGAAGTCGTAATGGGTGTTCCAACAGGAGGAAGCGGAGGAGTTAACGATTATTATGCCTTCTGCGTATATAATTATAATATTGAGCAAATCGACCTCCCTGACACCCTTAATATCAATGGATCATTTAAAAATAACTACGAAGCTACTTTGATGGTTCCAGAAGTTAATCAATCCTATACGATTGATCTGAAAAATCATAAAAAGAAATACGATAAACTCGGCGTTTATCATAAAGGGATATTAAGCGAGCCATCGGAAACATTGGTAAGTGAATATAAATCGATAAAAGTAAAAGATATCGATAAAGATGGACACAAGGAACTTGTTTGTACACAACAAGTATCTGGAGCATCCGTTGTTGATCGAATAGCTGAAGTTCAATCAAGCTGGGAGTATAAAGAGGAAAAATGGGAATTGAAAGATGTAAAAGTGGTGCCTAATTAAGTTGAATCCTCTTTCCTTAATCTAATTGATATAGATGCGGTTGTATTTATGACTTAAATTAATGAATGGTGAGAGCTTCCTTAGAACACTAGTAACGATGTTGTTAACAAGTGAATTATATTAACGTTGAAAAAGACAGGGAATATATTGTACTGAACCCTAAAAGTTAGACCAAATATTTAAGCAGCTAATTGACTGGTATAAAGACGGTATTCAACCGGACTC
>NZ_JCATZO010000012.1:0-81416 GCF_059694525.1 Pradoshia sp. TA40_28 | reverse complement strand
GCTGAGAAATGTACGAATACGTCTTCTCCGCCTTCACGTTCGATAAATCCAAAACCTTTTTCTGCGTTAAACCATTTTACTTTACCTTGTTCCATAATTGTTGCCTCCTAGTGTGGATGTCCACACAATGTGTTACTATCCTTGCTCAAATACCTTAGACGAAAATCAAAATCTCTTCTCAATCTGAAACCGAACAAAAATAATTCTTCTTAAGAATAACAGATAGATTTATGAATAGCAAAGAATATGTTCTGATTCTTCCATGTTAGGATGTCTATCCATGTTTAACTACCGCTTCACCATTTGTTTGTATCCATCAATAAATAAAAAAGTCATTGGTCTACCACCGACTACACCTATCACCTTAGAGCCCCATAATGTCTATCTTGTTTCAGCTTCTCTGACGACAATATGTCCAACATATTGAGCACGATTGGTTGAGTATCCAATGGACACATCCAACACATAGGTCCCTGGTTGAAAAGGAAAGGTAAATTCATCGTCTTCATTCAATTCGAAGTCTATTTGTTCTCCATGATTCCATAAAGACGCTGTGATGGAGTTTGAAGAGGTGGATGAACCTCCATTATCTTCATTTTCTTCAAAATACAAAGAAGCGCCTTGCCCCGGGGAGACCTAAATTTTATCTTGTGATAATCCAATCTCTTCGATATCATCAATCAATTTATGGACATCTCCACTCGATGAACTCCAACTGATATTGGCTTCTGCTAATTGGATATTGTTATGAAGGGAAGCATTCTCTGTGCTTAAATAAGCAGTTGGAACCCACACATCATAATCCTCACCAATGCATCCTGTCAGAGCAAAAGCCAAAAACATACCTGCAACTAATTTTAAAAATATATGCATCTCACATCCTCCCCTTATTACAGCTGATCCCTATAAAACATTCATAACGCTTGAATCCAATCTCTTGTAATATAAAACTCAACTCGTTCATTGTGTCCATAAACGGATCGATAAAAAGGCTCCTTAGTCAGAAGCAGGTATGATTACATTTTAAACGATGAAATTTTCCAGAAGATGGACGGTCAAAATCGTAGTTAACAAGCACCCAAAGGACGTTAATACTATTATTTTTCTATTGTCTTGCTTTTCTTCAGGTTTAATGAATTCATTAATTTGTATGATCCATATCACCATAGTTACAAGGGCAAGAATCCCGATCGACAAAACACTCACCTCCTAAAGACTTGTTAGACTTTTAAGCCTATATCTCATTTCATTCTTCACAAAAGCTTGGGAATTCTCAACCGTTAGTGAGGATACGGTGGGGACATCCCCTTCTCCCTCTTTGCGGTTACACTTCCACGGTCTACTTCATATGACAAGAACCAGGAGCTTTTTTCTTCGCCTTTGGTCCATCTTTCTGTAAAAGTAATAAGGTACGTTTCTTTTCCTGTTTCTTGCGCCGTTGTTTCCCGCTCGACCTGATACCCGTCAATCCTCCCTTTCCATTTACCCACTTGTTTGGGAAACTGATCGGTAACCGTCCCCTCCCCATCCATGGCAAAGGCAACTGCCTCTTTTATGCCAAACGGTCGCAGAGGTTCGGACTGAAGCTGAAAAACTCCAAAAAGCAAGCCGCAGGTAACAATAGGAAACAAATAAAACATCCCGGTACTTCGTTGAACCTTCGCTCTTGCATAGAGCCATCGGTCCACCCATGCATAAAAGAGTGCAACAACCATTCCCGTGATGGCTAATGAAGGTTCCTGAAACAAAATTCCATTGGCTAGACCGAAAAAACCGTGAAGCAAAACGTACAACCAAGTTTGTTTAGGAATCAATCTCTTTTTCCGCAGTCCTTCAATTCCTACCGAAACCAGATTCCCATAAAACAATACAATCGTACCCACATATAGGCTATATAAAAAAGTCCAGCCTAAAAATGCTTTTCCTAGTTGATAAGGAGGTTCTCCCCTCAATCCCCAAGCAATATACCAAGAGGCTAGAATCATCGACACAATCAGGGTCGTAACATAGGTGGCAGTCAGTTTACGATTTAATAAACTTTCCTCATTCATGTGACCCCTCCCTTTTAATTGATAGGTGTACAACTTTAGATTACCATAATAATCCAAATTAAAATTATAGAAAACTTCTAAAATCGAATACAAAATCAATTTTGCAGACAACAACGAATAATTGGGAACAAACTCATATATAATAGATATCTCTTTTTTTAGATCAATGTCTTAACAGAATTAAGTTAATAATAGATGTATAGCATACGCATAATAATTAAGTAACACACACTCTAGATATGTGTGAGGTGTGTTAAAGCCTGACTAGAATATTTGTATGGATTGAAATAATTAACTCAAGGATATTTTCTTAAATAAGGAAGCTACTAATATTAAAAGATAATTGGATAAATTTGTTTTAATAGATTTACGGAGGGAGATTTATTTGAAAAAACACATGAACAGTTTTTGTGGCATCATCTTATTTACTCTACTTCTATTACTTTCAGGTGGTTGTACTGACGAAAAGGCAACGAAAATGCAAGATAAAAATATTCAGACCATTAAAGCTGTATTACAAAAAAGTCTTAATGGCCCAAGCTATGAATTGGTACAAATATTAGATAAAGAAAGTGAAGAAAAGGTTGAAGCCTTAAATCAATATGAAGAAAACCTATTTAAAGACTATTTTGCAAATGAAACGTCGTATACAGAATTTGTTAACAGCTATGGATCATCATTAATGATTGAACCGATAAAAAATAACTACAAATTTAAGATAAAAACCATTAAATACGTAAAAGTAGATGAAAAAGATAGCGTTTATAATTTCTCAGTAGAACTACAACGCCAAGAAGATGGCAGTGAAAAATCAGAAGTTGAAATAGTGACTGGGCAAGCAAATTTAAATGAAGAACATAAAATAGAAGGTATGTTAATCCGTATTAACGGTTTATATAATCTATGAAGCTTACTTTAAATAATTTCACCCGCTCTACGTACATTCCTTTAAATAGTGAATAGGATAATTCCATCACAGTGAAAGGATTGAGAAAAAATGTACTATGTTCCTTATATTTATCCACATCCATATCCTTATTATATTCATATAGCAAGACATAACTTCCAAAGACAGTCTGTTTACAGGACTTATTCTAATGACATATACAGAAACAGATTTGAACCTTCTTACGCTTCCTATGATAAAAAAAGGATTAGATTAACAGATCATGGAACAAACCCATTTGTGGTTAATATCAATAAAGCAGCAAAGCAGAACAATACGTATCGTACTGCGCTGTGGACGGGAACACATTTACAAGTTACTTTAATGAGCCTCAATGTGGGGGAAGATATTGGTTTGGAAATCCACCCTGACGTTGATCAATTCTTACGTATTGAACAAGGACAGGGAATTGTTCAAATGGGCAAAACCAAAGAAGAGTTAGACTTTAAAAGAAATGTCTATGATGACTCTGCGATCATGATACCTGCTGGAACATGGCATAATGTAACCAATACTGGTACTATTCCGTTAAAACTATACTCTATATATGCTCCACCACACCATCCATACGGTACGGTTCATCCTACTAAAGCAGATGCTTTGGCAATGGAAGAAGGCCATGAGTAAATTTCACTGAATTTATAACTGAATATATAATAAAAAAGGGTTAGAAGATATTAAAAACAGGGAGGACCTGATCTGAATTTGCCATATAGTTCATAGCCATGTCCATACCATTCATTTCAGGAGAACTATAGATAATGCCACGAGTATTTAATAAAATTACTTTTTTACCTTTTAATCAAAATTTCTTTTGACCCTTGCTCCTTGTACTTGAATGTAAAACCAGCTTGTAAATTATAATATATATGAAAGGAATTGAGCATCTGAAGAAGGCTTGGAAAGTTGACTGTTAGAAACCTATATAGGATGTCATTAATGAGGGAAACTTTTGTTACGTTGTTAAATATTCAAATGCATAATTGTTAAAAATTAGGCGTTTCACTATCGTGAAAAAGAATAAAAACAATCCCTTTGCAATTATGCCTATTTAAATTAGGGATAATTCAAAGGCTATGCTATACTTAGCCTACCATTTGCTATTACAGTTTCATTCGTTTTTGTTGCACAAGCTTTATTCATTTATTGAATAGGGCTTTTTTTATTGACCACTAAAAGAACTAAAAAACAAAAAAAGACCCTACAAATGTAGGGTCTTTGATTTAGCTTTTATTAAGCTTTTTGAACGTTTGTAGCTTGTGGGCCACGTTGTCCTTGTTCTACTTCAAACGTTACACTTTGACCTTCGTCTAAAGATTTGAAACCTTCGCTTTGGATTGCTGAGAAATGTACGAATACGTCTTCTCCGCCTTCACGTTCGATAAATCCAAAACCTTTTTCTGCGTTAAACCATTTCACTTTACCTTGTTCCATAATTGTTGCCTCCTAGTGTGGATGTCCACACAATGTGTTACTATCCTTGCTCAAATACCTTAGACGAAAATCAAAATCTCTTCTCAATCTGAAACCGAACAAAAATAATTCTTCTTAACAATAACAGGTATATTTAATAATAGCAAATCATACGGCCCTCAACTTTAAAGTTAGGAAGTATATCCATGTGCATACTTCGAGAATATATCAATATGGATAGCTTTATCGGCGAGAATGATTTCTACCCCAAACAGAGAATACAACCCTTATAAATCTACATTAATAGAAAGGGGTATTGATCCTTCTTAAATCAATACCCTTTAGTGGAAATAACATATTTCACTTTCGAATAGCTTATTTTTGCATTTTTCCAGCTACTCCGCCGCCATCAACTGCCAACGTCACGCCGCTCACGTAAGAAGCCAGGGGCGAACATAGGTAAACAGCTGCATTCGCTTGATCTTCTGTTGTTGCCACCCGCCCAGCTGGTAAGGAGGCTTTGAATGCTTCTGCCTGTTCAGGGACTTCGTTAAACCAATGCTCAATTGCCGGTGTTATCGTCATGCCTGGACATATGCTGTTTACACGTATATTCTGTTGACCCACTTCCAATGCGACAGTTTTTGTGAGTCCATTGATTGCCCATTTGCTGGCGGAATAACCTGCCAGGTTGGGCGCTCCTTCAAGTCCTGCTGTGGAAGCAGTATTCACAATGGCTCCTCCACCTGTTTTCAGCATTTCCTGCACTTCATATTTCATTGCATAGTAGGTCCCATAGAGGTTCACTTGAATACACCGATCGAAGCTATCCGTATCCGATTCTGCAATCGGCGCTGTTTTGACGCCAATACCTGCATTGTTATGGGCAAAATCCAATTGTCCGAAGCGCATGACGGTTGCCTGTACCAAGGCTTTGACTTCTTCTTCAGACGCCACATTGCATGGATAAAAGTCAGCAATTCCGCCTTCTTCTTCAATTATTCTAACTGTTTCCCTTCCCGCTTCTTCATTCACATCCGAAACCATCACTTGGGCACCTTCCCGCGAGAATGCTAATGCACTTGCCCGTCCAATTCCCGAACCTGCCCCAGTGACCAATCCAGCTTTATTTTCCATCATTCCCACAAAAAGTTCCCCCTTAAAAAAATCGTCTAATGCTATTTTATTATAAAGTAAATAAATAGAAGTTTTATATAATTTTGTAAAAATAGTCCTCTTTTATTTCATTGCTTGCAATGGATTAGACAATAGCCAATGTTTCATATCACCCGGTATTTACATTGAGTTCAACATGCTAAAACCAAAAAAGCCACCAAACAATCCATGGTAAAAAAAGACCTGCTAAGCAGGTCCATGATTTCAGATATTCAAGTTTTTAGAATCCCAGACTCCTGATTCGACTAATTTATCCTTCCCTTTATATGCAAAGAGAACGGAAAGAATATTGATGACTAACATGATTAAGATAGCGTACAGTCCTGCTGTATAGCTTCCAGTGAATTGAAAGATATATCCGTAAGCAGGAAGGGCCACAATAGATGCGACTGCTAATCCTAAAGAGGCAGTGGAATATATCTGGCTATACTCCTTATTTCCAAATAAACTTTGGGTCAAAGCAGGCGCCAATGTGCCAATCCCACAAGTTACAAAAGCAAAAAGAATGAGCGCAACGAAAATTATTACCGAGCTGGATGAAGCGAACAATAGAAGGGCAACGGAAATCATCCCTAAAACCATCGTGAATATAGTGGTATTTTTCGAGCCGATTTTGTCATTTAAAAGCCCGACCACGAGTGATCCTAATACCACGCCCAACATATAGACGCCCATAGCGCTTCCGGCAAACGATTGAGTATACCCTTTGCCAACCAGATAAGTCGGGAAATGCATGGAGAAACTAGATATCGAAGTGATTAGGAAGAAGAAGATAGCCAAACCATAAAAAGCAGATGATTTTTTCGCCACCGCCATAGTGACACCCTCTTCTTGCCTGCGCTCCGTTTGGTCTGTTGAGTTTTCCCCTATATCAGCGGTTCCGTATGGGTATAACCCTTTTGCTGGAGACAAGGTTTTAATCAGAAGAAGAACGATAGGAACCACGATAATAATAGCAGCAACTCCGACAGCTACATACGAATATCTCCACCCATGACTCACAATTAAATTTCCGATCAAAGGTTGAGCAAAGGCTCCAATCAGACCGCCAGTTGCCGTCAAAATACCCAGCGCCAACCCATTCCTTTTTTTAAACCATTGGTTGATCAGGACAGGTCCTGCAATCACGGTGATAAACACACCTCCAACAGCCAACGGAATGGCAAACACATACCAACCCCATACCGAATTCATCATGCTGAACACCACATATGAGCCTGCTTGTAAAAAGATTGCTAGAATCAAGAGCAACCTAATATCGTACTTTGCCATCAATTTTCCGCCGAACGGAAGAAATAGCAAGGTCACCACAGCTGATACACTTAAATATAAAGTTAAATTTCCAAGCCCAATGCCCAGATCTTTTGATATCGGTGTTAAGAAAAGACTTGCGGAGTTATTCACTGCCCCTTTTCCAATGCCAACAATTATGCAAAGTCCCGCTAGTATCCACCAAGCATAATGAATTTTTTTCTTGCTTGTCATATAAATCCCCCTTAGTTTATATCTGTACCGAGGAAGCCTAAAATGCTTCCGTTTAGATTTCTCCAATCCCGTTTAACTCAGTTTCATGGTTCCCCATCAACCATGATGGTTTGCTACGAGCTATAGTTGAAGTACTTCTCACTAAAAAGACAGTTGAACTGTAATAATTTAAAACGTTTACACAAATGAATATGTATAATGAATGCAATTTTCTTTTCCTCTATGAGCCTTACTCCCTTAATTCCCTTGGTCACCTCCATCAACTGTCAATTACAAATATTAACACATATTACAAAAATATAATAATAAAAAATTATTAAATGTTTCAAATAATTTTTCGGAATAGCATAAACAACTACCCAGGCGTTATTTCCTTTTCATTTAATCTGTAAAAAGATAAATTCTTGGGTTTACCTGCACATCCAAATCCATAATAAATAAGATTTTCAACTAAATTGCATATACTACCTAAAGTGATCTAAAACGAACTGTTCCAGTATATTTACAACTCCACTGTTGACCAAAAAATAAAGAAAGGAGAACCGATTTGACGGTTCTCCTTTCCCTCTTATAGATATCTCTGACTCATGTTCTTCCCATTATAACTAAACAAAATCCTCTTGCCTTCCAGAACAGGTTCCATATGAATCGTTCCTCCCCACAAATATAGCTATTAATAAAAAATAAGCTTAGGATATCCCAAGCTTATTTTTATAAAACGTTCAATATTCTTTTGGTCATCTAGTTTACCTCAAAGTTATAAGTGCTTACTCCCCTACCATTCCATCGTTATCGTTATCACGCATATAAGGATATAGCCAATGATCACTCGTTATAGGCATACTGAAACCTGCATCTTTTGCTTCTTTAATCGTCACTTGTCCATTACCGTTCGTATCCACACTAGAAATATCACCTTTTTGGTTGGGGCTGGATGAATTACTTGAATTAGTTGACTCAGAAGGTTTGCTCTCCGTTAAACCGAGTGAGGCGTTGACTTCATCAGGGTTCACGTTGTCAAATGTATCCACAATCTTGTTGCCCCTTATCGTATAGGTATACTTATACTGGGAAGGAATTTGTGTTTTGGTATTCGGATAGGTGATAATCGCTTCAAAGTTAGTGGCTCCACCTGCACGACGAATCGCGTCTTCCATATAGGCTTGGTCACCGTGTCGGTTAAGTGTACTATCTTGCGGGGTTATATTATACGCATTCGATACCCCTCCGAGAGAATCAGCGATGATATGTCCTTCATCTAAATCGCTACTTTCAACACCAGGAACTTTTGCCTCATCAGAATAGTATCTTCCAGAAGATGTTACAGGTTCGCTATCGTCATCTTGCAGAATAATTTCGTCAGCAACGACACGGACTAACTGTCTGTATTCATTCGTAAATGCCCAATATTCACGATCTCCAAAGCCTATATCAACGACAACTTTAGATTCACGATATCCAGATAAATTTCCACCATCCACTTCAATCCGCTTGTACCCTGCGAACATTTCATCATTTGATTGGGTTGGTGTTTCTTCATCTACTTGTTCCTCTTCTACTGGTTCCTCTTCAACCGTAGGTGTAGTTTCTTCTTCTTTTTCTTCTTTATCTTGTTTTTCGCTATTCTCTTGTGTATTAACTGTGGTTACTTCTTGTGAATCTGTTTCTCCATCTGTAACAGATACATCATCTACATTCGTACAACCCACTATAAAGATAATTGTTAATAGTGAGATTAAATAATTTATTTTCTTTTTCAATTTAGGACTCCCCTATAAATAACTTTTATAACATGTAAATGCATTTTATCACATAATGCTAGTCTATTTTTATTTCCGGTTTCTATTTCCTTTGATTTCCACCAAACATGATATAGAACGCTTCTCCTATGACAGTCATAATAAAGCGTAATAAACCCTGATTTAATAACAAAAAACGCACGGTGATTTCAAATTCGAAATACTGTGCGTTTTCATTTATTTTTCCAATATCTTTCTCGAACGCCATTCTAGGAATGTCTTGTGTTAATAAAGGTATAAAAATGTAAAAAACGGTCCAACAAAATTCCCGATTGTCTCCTTCTCATCCCTCACACATACTTCCGACTCACACTCTTCCCATCATAACTAAACAAAATCCCCTTGCCTTCCAACACCGTCTCCATATGAACTGTACGGCCCCATAAATAATGCAGATGCGGCAAGACCTTCTCCAGATATTTCACATCCAGTTCAATATCTTCAAACCAGTGTTTTAAATAAAGTTCTCCATTTTTTAAATAGTCCCCGTCATTCACCATTATATACGGGAAGCCTCCGTTAACCCGCATGCCGACAAGCTGATCGCGTACTGCTTCCCATTGCTTATCGACAATCTTATAATCGCGGCCTTTCTTCTGGAACAGATACATATCCTCACGCATGACCAGATCCTTGGTAAGATAATTACGGAGGAAAGAAATATCCGATTCAATCTCTCAAACTTCAAACATTTTTTCACGGCCTGAATTTGGTTTAACGCCGTGCCTTTTCATTTCATCATCAGAATTGTTATATCTTTCTTCGATAGTAATAAGATCCTTCCCTTCAAAGGATATAAACCCTCACTAGTAATCTTTACTATTGTTATGTAAATAAAATAAAAAACGGTTTCCTGGTCTGGAATCCATTTTTGTAGTTGACCATATGGTGTTACCAATTCGTTTCTCTCTTTTACGTAAAGAAAATAAACAATTACTATTCACTGTCTCAGATGATATAAAAAATTCTTAAAGATAGAGGTGAGATTAATTGTTTTTTCTTCTAGAAATAATGACTTAAATAATATATTGTATACCTAAAACAATGAAAGCCCTACCTCTCTTTCATCCTTACGGCTCCTTGTCCGCGCCAGTGTGAATCAGGATTGCAAAAATCAAGTGACTATTTTATCAAGTTATTTGATGAAACTTCAAACGTTCGTAAAAGAAATTTAAATAATAAAAATGGATTAGATTGTAGATCTTACAAAAGAGGTTAATGCTCTAAAGGTGAGTTGGAGAAGTTGAATGTCTTTGAAAAGATTTATTTTAATAATAAACATATTTCCAAAAAATCAGGATATTTTTCGAAGGAAATGTAATCAATTTTCTTAAATTAAACTTAACAGAAACTTTTTATTTGATTTTCAGTAATACCTTTAATTAATCCCAGTTCACTAATCAAAAATTCATATGCGTTATCTAACATTTTTTTTTCGCTTGTATTAAGTGCTTTTTCTTTCTTCATACGCATTAAATCACGTACAACTTCAGTACATTCTTGTATTTTACCTGTTTTTATTTTGTCCGTATTCACTTTATACCTTTGTTTCCACGGCAGTAATCTATCTGATTCTCCATGATGAAAGATGTTTATGATGTGTTTTAATGCAATTATATCAGTAACAGGGCGTATACTTGAACTCTTACCCGTAGGAATCATGACTTGCATATTACCGATTAACATTTTTATGACATAATACTGTTGTTTTTCCTCTGAGATTTCCTTTTCTTCTATGGCTTTAATTATACCTACTCCATGCATTGGATAAACAATGTTATCGCCAATCTGAAACAAATAATCCACCTCCATATATGGTAACCTTCTTAACCTTAACATATATATTATCTTTTAGCAAATATTTAATATATCATAAATTATTTTTAGTTGTCAACTGCTTTTTTCTTAAAGATCAGAAAAAGCACAAATAATAGGAATCGTGTCGGATTGATTTTCCCACGTATATCCTGAAACCTCTACTAACCATAATATTATTTTTCTTTATAAAACCTTCCTGCGCAAATAACACAAAAAGCGACTGCCTTGTTTTGCAATCGCCCCCGTTAGTTTAAGTACAATTCTTCACTAACTTACTTCATTCATTACAGGAATGCTGCCCCTTTTGTTCAAGAAGGTCCTCACCACTCAGATGGATAGCATCTTCCCTTTTTATTCAAAAGCAACAATCTTTACGAAACAGCCTAAGCAAAAATATGTAGGACATTCTATATGTAATCAATGAAAGGTGTTTAGAATATAAGTGACTGTATCAAAAAAACAAAAGCTAAACAATCCCATACAAATAAGCTGTTTTAAATTAGGGATTATTCTAGCACTGTGCTATACTTAGCCTACCATTTGCTATACAAGTTCATTTCGTTTGTTGTCTAAGCTCTATTCATTTTCTTGAATAGGGTTTTTTTATTGAGCAAGTTGATTTAAAAACAAAAAAAGACCCTGCATATGCAGGATCCTTTCATTAGCTCTTATTAAGCTTTTTGAACGTTTGTAGCTTGAGGTCCACGTTGACCTTGTTCTACTTCAAACGTTACGCTTTGACCTTCGTCTAAAGATTTGAAACCTTCGCTTTGAATAGCTGAGAAATGTACGAATACGTCTTCTCCGCCTTCACGTTCGATAAATCCAAAACCTTTGTCTGCATTAAACCATTTCACTTTACCTTGTTCCATAATTGTTGCCTCCTAGTGTGGATATCCACACAATGTGTTACTATCCTTGCTCAAACACCTTAGACGAAAATCAAAATCGCTTCTCAATCTGAAACCGAACAAAAATAATTCTTCTTAAGAATAACAGTTAAATTTTAAAATAGCAAATAATAAGACGGACAATGCGTTGGAATAGGGTTAGTTAGTGCCATATGTAAGGGGATTACACATTCCAAAGAGTTGCAAATTACAGAAATCATTGACCAAATAAGAGCTATTCACTTTCACAAATGCTTTGAACTTATTGAAGAAGAATGGGATTCAATAAAACCCAAATGCCTTCTTATTCTATAACCCCTATTGTGCATAACAAAGTAAGGGGAACCGATCCATTCGGCACCCCTTTCCCTTCTATACATACTTCCGACTCACACTCTTCCCATCATAACTAAACAAAATCCCCTTGCCTTCCAACATGGTTTCTATATGAACCGTTCTTCCCCATAAATAATGGACATGTGGCAAGACCTTCTCCAGGTATTTCACATCGAGCTCAATATCTTCAAACCAAGTGTTTGAGATACAACTCTCCATTTTTAAGGTAATCTCCATCGTTAACTGTGATGTACGGGAATCCAGTATTTTCGGGAAATCTTTTGCGGTTGCATTGAATTTATTTACCCCATTTTGCCGTAATTCTTATTCAGCTAATGTGGTGTTAATCCAAGAAGGATTAATGCCTTTTTGTGTTGAATTCCTTTTGGAAGTAAAGGGGCAGGGAGGTTAGCGGAATAAAAACCATAAAATATATGGGAAATTCCATATATTTTATGGTTTAACAAACGTTATCTTAGTTGAATCATAATACCTAGTAATCATTAGTAGTTGTTCGTTCATAAAATCGGCTGAATAGACAAAATTGTGTTCAACCCAATAGGAGATAATTCCTATCATAGAGTAAGACTGTGCACGAACAAATAATTCCTTGTTAATTTTTTCGAAATATTGGGATTGATTGTCGCAGTAGCTTACTTCAGTTAGGAATAATTCCTCCAGTACACTACTGAATTTTTTATTAAACCCCTTAAATGCCTTATTAGTAAATAACAATCTGAAAATTTCCGAATTACCTTCAATGTATTTGAATATTTGAATTGCTTGTATGGAAACCTTATCTAATTCGAGAGTTTTTATTTGTTTATAAGGCTCTCTAAAGGCGGCAAGAAAACCCTCGAGTGTTTCATCAATAATTTCGTCGATTAATGATTGTTTATCCAGATAATGGACATAAAAAGTTGCTCGATTATAATTGGCTTTTTCTGTTATATCAACAATTGATACCTTTTCGATATCATTCTTTTCGTTTAATAAAGTAAAAAAAGCATCTTTCAAATCCCTTTTAGTTCTGATTACTCTCCGATCTTCTTTTTTATGTTTCATAACATAAGCACCCCGACTTTTTAATCTTTTTAACGTGTTTTTTTTCAACACTTTTATACGGAATGTTGAATACTAATACATATCTGTTTTATTGTGGATTGAAGAAAAAAACTATCGAGTTATAATAATGATGATAAATGATATGTTAGCCGACACGTGTTGTTTACTAAATCTGTTAACATTTTATATTGATAAAGTGGAAGAATTCAAATAAAAACTGTTAGAAAGTTTTGTTTATAGTTTGCAATCTTATTTATAAATATGGGACTTATCATCGAAAATACGAAGGGGATTTATACGTATGCGTTCGACTTGCTATCTTATAACTAGGTTGAAAACTTTGTATATTTATCGTAAGACCGCTATCATAGAAGTTTTTTGCAAAAATGACTCTCCAACTATTATGATTTATTATTCATCTGGTTCTTATAAAATTATCGATATGGTAAACAATACAAAAACAGAAATTTACCACTGCAATTATATGAAAGTGGTCGAAACAATTATGTTTAATTTTCGATTCCTACTTCCTAAACAAAACACTGTTGAATTACCTCAACTCTGGAATGGAGTAGACGGTTGTTAAAGAGTAATACCTCATATAAGGAAAAGCAACTTCAATATGTATTGAAGTTATTAGATTGGGTGTTTTGCCAAATAAAACAAAAGGTATTACAGAATGGTTGGAAGCCAATTCAGAGAAAACCTTTCTTGAAATTAAATATTCGGGCGATGAAGCTATGATTATTTTCCAGAAGTAAGAGTAGTAAAGAGGGAGCTGAAGAAAATTCAACTCTTTTTTATTGAATGAACTCATATTTAAATGCAACAAATTATTACTAATAATAAAAGGATTAATGGGTAGTCTTTATTTTTGAAGGCCTTGGTCGATAGGTCATTGGATAGATTATAATCAGACACACTATTTCATTTAATTGGGTATCAGTACCTTTCCATTTATTACCAACTGAAGAGGTGAAGCAATGCCTACAACAAATCACATACTAAAAATGCTGAAAACTATGGAGACATTTCCTGATTGTGAAATTGAAGAAGTATTTACCAAAAATAATATACCTAAAGTAAGAGTACGTTACCTACATACTTTGGGGCATTTTGAAGTAACAGATTTAACAAAAAATAAACAAATCAGTTATAACGATTACAACGAAATAGTAGATTTAGTAAAAAAACTTTTAAAATAGATAAAAACTTTTTTAAATAAACAAATATTTATGAAGTTGATTTCTAGAAAAGTATTTATAATACTATCCTTTATTTCACTGCTGCAAAGGAGATTACTTCTATCAGGATCTGTGATTATAGCTTTTTTCACAAAAAGGGAAGCATACCTGTAATGTATGAAGAGTATGAAGCAAGTTTGTGAAGAAACGTGCTTAAACAAACAGGGGCGTTAACAGAATAAAGAAGCTTAAAAATATCCTCTTTTTTAGTGATACTGTTTAGAGAATCCTCCGCGAGTTGATTTACAAGTGGCGAGTCAATCGAATTTACAAAGGTTAATGCAGGAATCGTACAGCCGTCAAGAGTTTATACACTGGTTCCGATATACTTGACTTATTAATTTCTTAAGGATGGGATGGAAAGGGATGCTTACGAAGAAAGAGATGGAACTCATATATAATAACAAGGATGTGTTAGTATCACTTCTCCAGGTGGCTGAGGTACGAACGGTCTTCAAGCTATTCATAGTGCAAATCGATTTTCCTCAAAAGGAACAAATCTTGTTTGAGATCGATTCTGGCTATTATGAGAATTTTGGATATCTGCTCGATAAGATGTTAGCGGCTTATATGAAAGTGAATCCAGAAATCAAAACAGATACTTCTTTAAATTCGGTAACAAACGAAATCTGGAGTGAAGCTTTAGAAAGCTTATCAGGTGTCATCAGTGAACCCAGTTTCAATGCTTGGTTAAGAGATACGTATCTAATCAAAGAAACAGAAGATACTCTCTTCGTCTCAGCGACGAATTCTTTCTCAAGAGATTGGTTAGAGGAGCGGTACACCGATAAGGTAAAAAATGTGTTGAGTGACACCAGATGCAAGGAACATGATGTGAAGTTTGTTGTCCCTGATTCGTTGGAATCCTAAAAAATAATGGCGTAAGTTAGCCTATTGACCTTTAGAGACAACTAGAATGATGGAATTAGAAAGATAAAAACCGTGTGCAGGCTAGCTCACGGTTTCCTTTTATTTGGTCCCATTAAACAATACTGTTGATGTTTGATTAAATTATCATCGATGCCGTTTGTCTTTTTCTGTTAGCCTTCCCCTTTAATAAAAAAGCGATTGCCCTCATTTTGCAATCTACCATGAGAGTATAAGTTTATTAACGATTAATTTGTGATAAATATGATAATATAATAATAAAATATAGTTTAGAGGGGTTAATTTATGGAAATGTTGAATTTCTTAGGAATTATTCCTATCATAATATATTTAGGAATTCTCATTTTTGCTACTTATGTTGCAAGTACTATCATAAAGTTAATGAAACAAAAAAATGATTATCTAAAGGACATTCGTGACGAGATCAGGAAAAATAATAGTGTCAATTAGTTTCAACCATTGTTCCACTCCCAATTTTAATAGTAGAAGATTTTGTTTGTAGATAAGGAAATTTAGAGAATTGGTAACCAAATTATATTCCCATTCTTCAATTATCGAGCACGAACTTATATTCAAAAAGTAACACTTCTCAAATAAAAAGAGGCTGGGACATAACTAAATTTACTATGTCTAAAGCCGAATGATGTATTGGATTTTTATTAATCTAAATAGAAAAAGCCGAACTATTATAAATAATGCTAACACTGCATTTAATAATAGTTCGGCCTTTTTAGTTACTGGAAACCTTTTGTCCCAGCCCCTTCACATTACTCATACATATTTCCGACTCACACTCTTCCCATCATAACTAAACAAAATCCCCTTGCCTTCCAGCACCGTTTCCATATGAACCGTACGGCCCCACAAATAATGCATATGCGGCAAGACTTTCTCCAAGTATTTCACATCCAATTCAATATCTTCATACCAATGTTTCAGGTAGAGCTCACCATTTTTCAAATAGTCACCATCAATCACAGTGATATAGGGGAATCCACCGTTAACCCTCATACCGACGAGCTGATCGCGTACCGCTTTCCATTCTTTATCAACAATCTTGTAATCGCGACCTTTTTTCTGGAACAGATACATATCCTCGCGCATGACTAGATCCTTTGTGAGGTAATTGCGGAGGAAGGAAATGTCCGATTCAATTTCCCGCACTTCAAACATTTTTTCTCGGCCTGAATTCGGTTTAACCCCGCGCCTTCTCATCTCTTCGTCTGGATTGTTATAACGTTCTTCAATATCCTCAAACATCTTAATACCCAAATAATAAGGATTAATGCCTGTTCGGGACGGCTGTACGACTCCTGCATTCAGCTTTGCAAATTCAATTGCTTCCCCGCCTGTTAAATCAAGTTCGCGGAGGATTCTTTGGTGCCAGTAGCTTGCCCAGCCTTCGTTCATGATTTTAGTTTCTAGCTGCGGCCAGAAGTAGAGCATTTCTTCCCGCATCATGGTCAATATGTCTCGCTGCCAATCCTCTAGATTTCGACTATATTGCTCAATGAATAAGAGGATATCCTTTTCTGGGCGCGGAGGAAATTTCTTAACCTTTGTCTTTTTCTTTTGTCCCTTTTGCTGGCCATCCAAGTTCCATAAATCATCGTACGGAGTAGTGAATTGTGGAGAATCATCTTCAATTTCGTCTTCATCCATCGACCAATTCAATTTCGGCCGAACAAGTGATGGATCAATATGTTCCTCAATTGCCAGAACGGAATCAAGAAACTTCTCTACCTCCATCTTCCCATGATCTATCTCATATTGCCTAACTCTTTCCGCAGTGGCAGACATACTTTCAACCATATCCCGCTTTGTATTTTTAAAACGAACGTTATTTTTGAAGAAATCACAATGGGCCAGCACATGCGCTACAATCAACTTATTTTGAATCAAGGAATTAGAATCTAATAAAAAGGCATAACAAGGATCCGAATTGATAACAAGCTCGTAAATTTTGCTTAATCCCACATCATACTGAAGCTTCATCTTGTGAAATTGTTTCCCAAAACTCCAATGAGAGTATCGAGTTGGCATTCCATAGGCACCAAATGTATAAATAATTTCACTTGGGCAGATTTCATATCTCATTGGGTAAAAATCCAGTCCAAATCCAACCGCGATTTCAGTTATTTCATCAATGGCATACTCTAAATCCTTTTGCTCGTCTGCTCTCACCCAATCCCCCCTTTATTACTCTTATCTTATTAATATGAAGAGATGAGAAAATCATGTTAAAAGAACTCAGAAGACTGTGGAGTTAAAGTAAGTAGACAAAGCATCTATGAATTAGCCTTTTTAATAACCGTACCGATTCTTTTTAAATGACTATTTAGGGTAGAACATTATATTCCACAGTATGTATAATATGGTAAAATTATAAGATTATAGACCATTATAGGAGGGCGAGTAGTATGAACGGTTGGCGAATAGCTAAAGGGCATGCATGGGTTCTGTTACTCCTGCTAGGTATTCTGTCCTTTCCTAACACGGGATGGGCCTTGCCGATGCGGTATTTAAAGGAATTGTGAAGAAACATGATGGAAGTAAGTTCGTTATCCAAGTAGATACTGTCTATAAAGGTGAGCCGGACCCGCGGACCGTCGTGAAAGATACGACGCAAGATTGGCTACAAGAAACTTTCAATGTAAGTGGAACCTACCTAATATATGGATATAACGGTAAGTTTCAATTACAGGCGCATGGCTATTATGGCGACGCATGAGAAGTATCCGTTAACCCTAGGAGTTATTGGTTTATTGCTAAATCCCCTTGCTTCTTAATGATGATATGGTATTCCTAAATCCTTAGGCAAAACATCTTTCACCCCACATCTAATTTTTGCCTCTAACTGTGGTCAAAAATAAAGCACTTCTTTTTTATATTTCCCCTTATAAAGCCAACAATTAGTTATACCTCTGTTGTATCATCGGATAACGCTAACTTTTTTCTTCTATATAAAATGCCTGCCCATATCTTACACAAAGTTCTCACTTCCCACATTAAATATAGGATAGAAATCCATTGATATGGGTTAGGATATCCGCTTCGCCAAATATTAAGCCATGGAAAGTTTCAAATATACATTTTACAAACTGCCCAACTTTTACAGGGTGATAAAATCATGACTTTGAACAAACTAATTTTAACTCCTCCACTTAAAGGAGTGTGAAGCAAATGGATAAAGTTGATTATGATCGTGCTTTGTACTACACACATCGCTCAGAATGGGATAACCTTCTACTTCTGATGGTAAGGACAAAAGACCACTTTTTGTCCAAAAAAATCGAACATTTTTTGCATGCTTATCATTTTTCAAAAGAGCAAACTTCTGTTGAAAAGACATTGAATGCTCTTCTTCACTATATTGACCATGCCACATTCCTTCCTGATGATGAGGAAGAAGGCTGGGCAATGCAAACTTTTTAATATCCTTATTTTTTTCTGTGGTGGGAAAAATATACGGTTAAAATGTAAACAGCGAAACTCGGTGTAAATAAATAGAGAGCTGACCTTTAGTCAGCTCTCTGTTTTTATATTTCTGATACCTTTTGCATCATTTCATTCATAAAGGATTGTAACTTTTGCTCACTTGCTTGTTTTTGGCTATCCTTAACCGCAAAGTAGAACTTAATCTTAGGCTCAGTTCCTGATGGTCTCAAACATACCCATGATTCATCTTCAAAGAAGTATTTGAGAACATTTGATTTAGGCAAATGGATGGCTTCTTCCTTATTTGTAACCAAATCTAATCGTGTACTTTCTTTATAATCTTCTACAGCTACTACTTTTACACCATCAAGAGAAGTAAGCGGCTCCTTACGGAATGTAGCAAGAATTTGCTGAATATGTGCAGCCCCTTCTTTTCCTTTTAAGGTCAAGGAACGCATTCCCTCTAAATAATATCCATGTTTTTCATACAAATCTTCAAGTGCCTGGTACATGGTTTTTCCAAGGCGTTTGTAGTGAGCGCAAATTTCTACTGCCATTACTGCAGCCTGAACCGCATCTTTATCACGGGCAAAATCTTTAATCAATGAACCATAGCTTTCTTCATATCCAAATAGGAATGAATACTCACCAGACTCTTCATATTGCTTGATTTTTTCCCCGATGAATTTAAAGCCAGTCAGAACATCTTCCGTTTTTACTCCATAGCTGGAAGCAATTGAACGGCCAAATTCTGAGGTTACAATCGTTTTAAACATGATTCCGTTATCAGGCAATGTTCCTTTTTCTTGTTTCTGGGACAGAATATAGTCTAAGAATAACGCACCTGTTTGGTTACCGGTTAAAACCGTGTATTCCCCTTTTTCGTTTTTAACAGCCAAACCAACACGGTCAGCATCTGGATCTGTACCGATTAAGATATCAGCGCCCATTTCTTTTCCTTTAGCGATTGCTAATTCAAATGCAGCATGTTCTTCTGGGTTTGGGGATTTTACAGTCGAGAATTCAGGGTCTGGTAATTCTTGCTCTTTTACCACTTCCACATGCTCATAGCCCAAATCTTTTAAAGCACGACGTACAGAAAGATTAGCTGTACCATGCAATGGAGTGAAAACAACTTTCACATCTACTTCTTTTGCTAAATTTGGTTGTTCAGAAATCGTAAGGACTTTTTCATTATAGGCATCGTCGACTTCTTTGCCGATTATTTTAATCAACCCTTTATCACGTAACACGGACTCTTCTTCTACTTTAATTTCAAGTTCATTTTCAATCGCATTCACCATCTCGATTAGAGCATCCGCATCAGCAGGTGGTAATTGTCCGCCATCTTCGTTATACACTTTGTAGCCATTATATTCTGGCGGGTTGTGGCTTGCTGTGATAACTATTCCGCCGGCTGCACGTAAGTAACGAACAGCAAAAGATAGTTCCGGAGTTGGGCGAAGACTATCAAATACATAGGCTTGAATGCCATTAGTAGCAAGAGTTTTTGCCGCTTCCATCGCAAACTCGGGTGATTTATGTCTGGAGTCATAAGCAATGACCACTCCACGCTGTTTAGCTTCTTCCCCTAATTTTTCAATATAGGATGCAAAACCTTGCGTTGCTTTTCGGATTGTATAAACATTCATACGGTTTGTTCCAACACCGATTTCACCACGCATACCGCCCGTACCAAATTCCAAATTTTTGTAGAAGCATTCTTCTAACTCGACTTCATCATCCACAAGCGTAGTTAATTTTTCATGTAACTCTGGTTCAAGCGTTAAATGATCATTCCATCTATTATAAGCTGTTTTCCAGTCCATTTATTGTATTCCTCCTAATTATATTGCTAACCACATATACGATCCTTTTTATTTTACTAAATATTTAATATTTCTTGAATATTATTAGCGAATATCTTTGAAGAAATATTTTCCAAACACTACCGTTTGTAATTAATCTCATACAAATCTCTTCTGCGATCTTTTAATTGGCGTACCGTTCCAGATAATCTCTGGCGTCTAAGAATCTCAAGGTCAACATCTCCAATAAGCACCATTTCTATATTGGCATTCGTTTCGCCTACAATCCCATCACGTGGATACTCAAAATCAGATGGAGTAAAGATTGCTGATTGTGCATACTGTATATCCATATTTTCCGTTTGTGGCAAATTCCCCACCGTTCCAGAAATGACGGTATATACCTGGTTTTCCACTGCACGAGCCTGTGCGCAGTATCTTACGCGCAAATAACCTTGTCGATCTTCTGTACAAAATGGTGTGAAAATAATATTAGCTCCTTTGTCTGCCGCAATCCTGGACAATTCCGGAAACTCAATATCATAGCAAATGAGCATGGAGATTTTTCCGCAATCTGTATCAAATACATGTACCTCATCACCAGCATTTATTCCCCACCATTTTTTCTCATTTGGTGTTATGTGAAGCTTATATTGCTTCTCAATTGTCCCATCTCTCCTAAAGAGGTATGCAATATTATAGATATTATCATCCTCTTCTTTCACAAAATGGGAACCACCAATAATATTCACGTTATAGCGGACAGCCAGGTTGGTAAACAACTCAATATATTGTTCTGTAAAATCGGTTACTTTTCGGACTGCCTGACTCGGAACCTTTTCATCTAAAAAGGACATCAGTTGAGTCGTTAATATTTCTGGAAATACCACAAAATCAGAATCAGCATCCGCAGAAACATCAACAAAATATTCAACTTGGTTTGCAAAATCTTCGAATGAGTGAATTTTTCTCATCATATATTGCACAACACATATTCGAACAGGATAAGCAGTTTTATAATACCGTTTTGATTTAGGACGATAATCCACATTATTCCATTCCATTAGTGTAGCGTATTTTCCTGATGCTCGATCATCCTCCAAATAGTTTTGATTAATACGGGTTAACGTAAATTCATTCAAAAATTGGAAGGATAAAACCGGGTCATATATTTTATGTAAGCGTACTTCTTCCACATATTCACGAGCAGTCATTTGATCTGAATATTTATGGTAGTTTGGAATCCTGCCGCCAATAATAATACTTTTCAAATTTAACTTGCGGGCTAACTCCTTACGTTCTTCATATAAGCGGTGGCCAACCTTCATTTTTCTATATTTTGGATGAACCATAACTTCAATTCCATATAGATTTAAACCGTCAGGATTATGGTTCGTAATATATCCATCATCTGTTATTTCAGACCAGGTATGGCGATCATCATATTCATCAAAATTGATGATTAAACTGGAGCATGAGCCAATCACTTCATCATTTAATTCTGCAACAAATTGCCCTTCCGGAAAAATGGATAAATGGCTTTCCAAATGCTCGCGTTTCCAAGGGTCCATCCCCGGAAAACAAAGCTTTTGCAGCTCCAGAATATCATCTATATCGCGAATCTCCATTCGCCTGATTTCCATTTTATGTTCATATTTAGTTAAATCCAATTCTTCAGTCACGGACATGACACTCCTTTTATTAAACCCATTCTCTCTATCCTTTGCTTTTTCCCACTTATTGCTTTTTTTAAACAATCCATATGACTGCAAAGCCCTGCCAGAAAGGGATTCCTTGTTTAATCATCGTCACAATAAGAAAAGCCATTGGAATTAGTTTCCAATGGCTTTGATAATGGTGTTATCTTTCAATTAAATAAACAATGGCTTCCCACGGTCTCAGGAATGTTTCAGCAATTGTTTCTTTTTCCGCACGATCAGAGTAATTTCCTATTACCTTTTGTCCAGAATAATCTTTTACACTTTCTGGCCATGTTATATGTTGTTCTTCATTTGTGAAATTGGTTAATACAAGCAATGTTTGTTGATTAAAATGTCTCATATAGGCAAAAATATGCTCATTTTCTGCTTCAATTAACTCATAGCTTCCTTTTACTATAATCGGCATTTCTTTGCGCAGGGCAATTAGCTTTTTATAATAGTAGAAAATCGAATCAGGATCTTTTCGAGCATTTTTAGCGTTAATATCTATATAGTTTGGATTTATGTTAATCCAAGGTTCCCCCGTTGAAAAACCAGCCTGTTCGGTATCGTCCCATTGCATCGGAGTTCGAGCGTTGTCACGGCTTTTTGCATAAATGCTCTTCATAATCTCCTCTGGCTTTATACCTTTTGCCAGTCTCTCTTTATACATATTAATACTCTCAATATCCCGGTAATACTCTATATTCGGAAACTGTACATTTGTCATCCCAATTTCTTCACCTTGGTAAATATAAGGTGTCCCCTGGAGAAAATGCAGACATGTTCCTAACATTTTTGCTGACTCTATTCGGTATGCTCCATCATCTCCAAAACGTGACACAATTCTCGGTTGATCATGATTATTCCAATAAAGGCTGTTCCACCCTTTTCCATGCAGTTCAGTCTGCCATTTTGAAAGGATTTTCTTCAGCTTTACTAAATCGAGGGGCTTGAGGTCCCATTTCCCTGTTGGACCGGAATCTACGTCCATATGCTCGAATTGAAAGATCATATTTAACTCTTCACGATCCTCAGCTGTATATAATATCCCTTCATCCGGCGTTACACCAGGTGTTTCCCCCACCGTCATTACATCGTATTTAGACAGAACTTCTTTATTCATTTCTTGAAAATACTCATGTATTTTCGGACCATTCATATAATAATTCGCACCAGATGCATATTCTTTGTCTTCAACTACTGGCCCATCAGGAAGATCAGGATCTTTTGATATTAGGTTTATGACGTCCATTCGGAAACCATCTACACCTTTATCCAGCCAAAACTTCATTAAATCATATACTTCTTTTCGGACCTTTTCATTTTCCCAGTTAAGATCTGGTTGTTTTTTGGAGAACAGATGTAAATAATAATCATCAGTTGCTTCATTATATTCCCACGTCGATCCACTAAAAAAGGATTCCCAGTTATTCGGCTCCTTCCCGTTCTTTCCAGGACGCCATATGTAATAATCTCTATATAGATTATCTTTAGATTTTTTTGATTCAATAAACCAGGCGTGCTCGTCAGATGAATGATTCACAACAAGGTCCATCACAAGTTTAATGCTCCTTTTGTGCATTTCCTCAAGCATCGTATCCCAATCCTGCATCGTTCCGAATTCGTCCATAATATCGCGATAGTCACTAATATCGTAACCGTTATCATCATTTGGTGATTTATACACCGGAGATAGCCAAACCACATCCACACCAAGCTCTTCTAAATAATCCAGACGTGATATGATTCCCTGAATATCTCCTATTCCATCTCCGTTAGAATCCATAAAACTTCGCGGATAAATTTGATAAACGACAGCTTCTTTCCACCATTGTTTTTTCATCATTCGTTCAGCACCTTCCTTATGATATGTGCAAAATCAATAAGTCCTTCTATAAAAAGACTTCTTTTTCCTTATACCCCTTTAATATCCAAAAATGAGGCTAAAAGGTCATTTTATTCTGACCATATGATAATAAAGCGATTTCTTTTTACAATATTATGATAACATACTATAATTTTAATAAAGGAAATGAATTGAAAAGGGGGAATTTTCATGCTTAAGAAAGTGATAAATCGTGATAACGCCCTTTTTCTGGCATTTGCTGCAGCCTTTATAGCGATGGCTGGCAGTCTGTATTTTTCAGAGATTAAAGGTTATGAACCATGTGTTTTATGTTGGTATCAACGGATTGTCATGTATCCATTTACGGTTATTTTAGTACTGGCAATCTGGAAAAAAGACTATCATATTGCCTTTTATACAATGATTTTATCAGCCATTGGGATATGTATTTCAACCTATCATGTGCTCATTCAAAAGGTACCGTTCTTTATGGATCGAGCCGTTTCATGCGGACGGATTCCGTGTACTGGCGACTACATTAACTGGCTCGGCTTCATTACAATACCAATGCTTGCATTGACTGCTTTCATTATTATTTTTGCATGCAGCTTGTATATATTCAAAGTGACAAAGGGGGAAACAAAATGAAGAAAGTCGTTATTTTCGTCGCTGTGATCGTTCTAATTTTTGCTGCTATCGCGTTCTTAACCAATAAGCAACAAACAGAAAAAACGTCAGGTAACAACAACCCATATGGAAAAGATGATTTAAAGTCTGCGACTGTTGAACAATTGGATGACCCGCTGTATCAAAATATTATCACACCAGATGATTTGGATGAGAAACTTGAAAAGGAAAAATCCGTTACCGTTTATTATTTTAGTCCGGAATGTTCACATTGTGTAAAAACTACACCCGTTCTAATGCCGGTAGCAGAAGAAATGGACAAACAGGTCTATCAATATAATGTACTTGAATTTGAACAGGGCTGGAATGAAATTGATGCTACACCAACTCTTGTCCATTATGAAGACGGGAAAGAAAAAAGCAGAATCGAAGGTGAGCATACCGCCGAAGAATTTGAACAATGGTTCAATAATTTATAAAAACACGCCGGGTACACAACTCGGCGTGTTTCTTTAGATTAAATAGGTATTGGCTGCTTTTGTCTGGTACAATGGAAGTTCAATCTGTCTGTCCTCACCAAAAAAATGTTTATGCTCAAACGGAAAAAAGATACCAAGTTCATTTAATAGCTTAGAATTGTGATCAAACAATTGAACAGCCTTTGGATTTTTATTTTGATTTTCTAGAATGATCATTAAGGTTTGAATACATGACAATGCTTGAAAGGCACCTGCTAATGTGCCGATAAAAGAATTTGAATTTGGTAAAGAAAGTACTTCATTCAGGACAAACAAATCAATTTGTTCTTTTGTGAAGTACATCGGGAACAATTCATTATAAAATTTTTCTACTGCTTTATTAAGTTCGATATCCTGTAATTGAAGAGAACCTTCGACAATTTTCATAGTGATCACCCTAACTTTCTGCAATCTCCCTCTGTTGGCATATATAGGATAGCACATGATACTTTATTGATAATACTAATTGACTTTGCTAAAGCGAGGTATTTACATGTTAAACGTAATTAAATCAGACTCTTATGCTCTAATCACCTGCCCATCTGACTGGGTAGGAAAATCTGTAGAAAAAATACTAAAAGAAAATCTGCGTATTCCAAAGAAAATGCTGCATCAATGGCGGATGGAAAAGAACGTTTTACTAAATGGTGAGGCGATTTCCTGGTCAACAGTAATTCAATCTTCTTCTATTATTTATATACCCATTTATGCAGATGATTTAAATGTATTAGTTCCATTAAAATTAAATTTAGATATTCTTTATGAGGATGATGATATTATGGTTGTGAACAAGCCACCCTTCCTTAATACACATCCCATTTCAGAAAACGACCATCACTCTCTAATGAATGCTGTAACCGCTTATATTAATAATGAAAAAATAAAGCCTCGGCATATCCATCGTTTAGATAAGGATACCTCAGGTGCGATACTTATAGCTAAGCACGCTTATGCCGGAGCTATTTTGGATCAGGCTTTGACTTTAGGTGAAATTAAAAGAACGTATGCCGCACTTGTTCACGGGCTTGTAAAAAAAGACCACGATAGCATAACGGCTCCAATTGCCAGGGATCGACATACCGCAGGGAAAATGAGAGTATCCCCTTCCGGAAAACAAGCAGTGACACAATACAAGGTATTAGAAAGAATAAAATCTAAAAATCAAACCCTTGTATCCTGTAAATTGGAAACTGGCCGTACACATCAAATCCGGGTCCATATGAGTTCCATTGGGCATCCCCTTGTTGGCGATACTTTATATGGTGGAAAGGAAAAAAAACGTCTCAATAGGCAAGCCCTTCATGCATACAGATTAGAGTTTGTACAGCCGCTTACCGGCGAAAAATTATCAGTTGAAAGCGAAATACCATTTTCTTAATAGCCTGACAGCCGATCAATCAAAAAAAGACAAATCCTCCTACCTATAGGGTAGAAAGGATTTGTCTTTTGCTTTTATTAAAAAGTTTTAGTTGATACTTAAGCTGTTTTGTTAATAGCTTTCATGATCATGCTTACGATGAAGATTAAAATAATCGCACCGATTAAAGCCGGGATAATGGCATATCCTGCAATTGATGGTCCCATATCTCCGAAAATAGCTGTTCCTAACCAAGAACCAATAATACCTGCAATAATGTTACCGATAATACCACCTGGTACATCCTTACCTACGATTAAACTTGCAACCCAACCTAAAATACCGCCTACGATTAATGAAATAATAAAACTCATGATATATTCCTCCTTAAAATTTGTGTTCAATAGCCTGACCTTTGTCAGAACCGGATTAGGGATAATTGCTTCTTTATTTAAAAATAGATTTCAATATATAGAGTAGCCAACAGACTCAAGTTTATCCCTAATCTGATTATTTTCAGATATTTATTTACAAGAGCTGTGGTTACTTACAGATAAGTTATTCTTTTAGAAAAACTTTTTACTGTCTTGTTATTATTCAACGGCGCCGTTAATACTCTATACATTCCCGTTCTTCACACTAATAAACATGTCTATAAATAATTATTGGTAAATTTAATATAGAGGATTAAGGTATTCTCTAACTGGGTAAATAATATGTTTTCATAATTATTATGGAATAATGGTACACTAAAAAAGAGTTAAATAATCACTTTCAGTTCCTACTATATATATAGGAAGATAAAATCGAAAAAACCGGAAAACGAACGATTGGTGGTTCATTTGATTTATACATTATATATAGATTAAATAGTCACCATCCAAATATAATATATTTACATTCCCCGCCTCGAGATTAAAATAAATACCTAGATCCACCTTTCCTTAGAAAGAAATTTATCCACAAAACAAAATATCTAAATTCATACAAATTGTCTTTGTGGCGTTTTCATTATATAATGGCTCCAAAGCATTTGGATATTTAATCCAAATCCACCAGTTATCAATATGCACCACCGTTTTCTTAACAACCCTTTACTATTAATCGTAAATTAAACATATGTTTATCTTTGTAAATTTCAATCTCTCCATCATGTGTTACTCCACTTTTTTAGATGAAAAGAACCACTATATTTATTGTTTGATCCTTCATTTTATGTTCTTGTCCTCTATGTCGAGAGCATACAATACAGAATCAACCACTTATCTCAAGAATTTCTTTTAATACCCAGCCTAACTCATAGAATACATGTCCTTTTTTAGTTGGCAGCGTGGGAATAACAATATTCTGAAAAGAATGGAGATAACTTAAAAAGTGCCTGTTCAAAGGCCTGGTTTAAATATGTAAACCCTTATATATAAGGGTTTTATATGAATTTTGTCGAAAGAATTCCATTTGACTTTTCCCAGATACAGTTTATAATTCAATATTGTTATCTCTTTTTTTAGCCAAACAAAAATAAGCATAAAAATGCGAGACTAGTATAAATCTAAATATATTATCGAGGTGAAACAATGAGTGCATTTATGAGCAAAGCGAAGAAAAGCTTAAGTGGGCCTGTTGGTTTCCTTATAGTCGCTGTTGTTCTCTTTTGGATTAAAATATATACAAGTTATTTAGTTGAATTCGATCTTGGTATTACGAATGCCATGCAAGAATTTTTACTTTTTATTAATCCAATCAGTTCAGCTGTGATATTCTTTAGTCTTGCTTTATTGGCAAAAGGTAAACGTGCATTCAAATGGTTAGTTTTCATTAATGTCATTCTATCCATTGTACAGTATGCCAATATCGTTTATTATCGTTTCTTTAACGACTTTATTACTTGGCAAACATTAAAGCAGACAGAAAATCTTAATGTTGGAGACGGCGGCGGATTACTCGGAAGTATCATTGAGCTTGTACGAATCTATGACCCATTGTACTTCCTGGATACGATCATTCTGATTTTGTTGATCGTTTATAAAAAGTTCCAACCAAGTGAAGGCCGTCTGAAATTCCGTAAAACGGGTGCAGTTTTCGTATTTGGTGTCGGAATGCTCGTATTGAATATCGTATTAGCTGAGATTGATCGTCCGCAATTATTAACTAGAACATTTGACCGAAACTACCTGGTCAAATATCTGGGAACCTATAATTACACAATCTACGATGGATTAAAGACGATGAAGGTTAATGCCCAAAAAGCATCGGCTGATTCCAGTGATCTAACAGAAGTACAAAACTTTGTACAGGCAAATCATGCAGAACCAAACAAGAAATATTTTGGCGCTGCTGAAGGAATGAATGTCATTTATATTCATTTGGAATCTTTCCAAAACTTCCTGATCGATTACAAATTGAACGGTGAAGAAGTGACACCATTTATTAACTCGCTTACAAAAGATAAAAACTCGCTTTACTTTGATAATTTCTACCACCAAACGGGACAAGGAAAAACATCTGACTCAGAGGTGCTTTTAGAAAACTCCTTGTTTGGATTACCTCAAGGATCAGCAATGACCACGAATGGTACAAATAGATACCAATCAGCTGCTGCAATTCTTGAACAAGAAAAAGGATACTCTTCTGCCGTGTTCCATGGTAACTACAAATCCTTCTGGAACCGCGATGAGGTATATAAAAATTGGGGTGTTCAAAATTTCTTTGACGCCAGCTATTATGACATGAAGGATGAAGATGTTTTAAACTATGGCTTAAAAGATAAACCATTCTTCGAACAGTCTCAGCCTTTGCTTGAATCATTGCCTGAACCGTTCTATACAAAATTCATTACAGTAACCCATCACTTCCCATATCCGATTTCAGAAGAGGATGCGACCATTGGTCCGGCAACAACAGGAGATGGATCTGTAGACCGTTATTTCCAAACAGCTCGCTATTTAGATGAATCTGTAGAAGAGTTTGTTAACTATTTAAAAGAAACAGGTCTTTATGATCGTTCCGTACTTGTATTCTATGGCGACCACTATGGTATATCAGATAACCATAATGAAGCGATGGCACAAGTGCTTAATAAAGAGGAAATTACGAAGTTCGATTCTGCTGAACTTCAGGAAGTTCCATTAATCATCCGAGTTCCTGGTATGGAAGGCGGAGTACAACACCAATATGGCGGACAAATAGATTTACTGCCAACATTATTACACTTACTAGGTGTTGATTCTAAAAACTACATTCAACTTGGTACTGATTTATTATCAAAAGACCATAATGAAATTGTACCTTTTAGAGATGGTGACTTTGTGAGCCCGGGTGTAAAATACATTGATGGTAAGTACTATGATTCCACTGGGAATCTGGTAGAAGAAACTGAAGAGTATGCAAAAATGACGGAATATGCCTCTACCATGCTCTCATTATCCGATAAGATTATTTACGGTGATTTACTCAGATTCTATACACCAGAAGGATTTAAACCAGTAGATCCATCAAAATACAATTACAATATAAATGCGAATAATACGAATAGTTCATTGAAAACCAACGATGAGTGAACAAAAGCCCTCAATTCTTTTAGGATTGGGGGCTTTTTTATAGTAAAACTGGATACGTTGCCTTTACTGAAAAAACATATATCTAACCAGATATGGAAATCATACTCAACAAACATTTAAATGGATAAGCAAGAAATACAAAAAAGTCTAGCGGCAATGCTCAATTATCACTCACTTCATAAATTTCTCAATAACTATCCCCCTTCTCCCTTAAATCAGCACCAATAAAATGTATAGACGTTAAAGATAATAAAATGTAAAAATCACCCTTTTAAAGATGTTTTTTTGTAAACTTTATTTCCGAATGTTACAGAATTGTAAACTTAGCGTAAATTTTAGTTGTTTAAAACCACATTTATGTAAATATTCCCTAAAGCAAATGTTTTTCCTTTCCATGCATAAATAAAAAGTTTAAAATTAACTTTGCATTAAATATTTTAATTATTTTCTGAAAGCGGAGGTCACTATGGTATTCAAGTCTAAGAAAGATAAATTTGCTGTGATGCTTTTAAATATTTCATCGAATTTAAAAGAAAGCTCGGATTATTTCGCGGATTATAAATTAAAAAACATCAGCGATTTAAAAATTTTCTCCGATACAATGAAGCAATATGAAACAACTGGGGATGATTATGTGCACGAGGTGATCAAGGAGCTTAATAATGCCTTCATCACTCCGATTGAACGTGAAGATATATTAATGCTTGCCATGACTATGGATGATGTTCTAGATGGTCTTGAGCATTGTGCTGCTTTATTTGAGATGTATTCAATTGTCAATGCAAATGAATATATGCTGAAATTTGTCGACGAGATTCGCAACGCTTCTCATGAAATTGACCGTGCTGTAGAATTACTGATGACGAAAAAATTAAATGATATTCGTCCAATTGCTATTAAAATTAAAGAACATGAATCTGACTGTGATACGCTACATCGTCAATCTGTCAAACATCTATTCCTAAGTGAAAAAGATCCAATACGCATTATCCAATATAAAGAAATTTACGAAAACCTAGAAGAAATTGCAGATTACTGCCAGTCTGTTGCCAATACGTTAGAAACTATCGTCATGAAAAACGCTTAAGGAAAGGTTCTTAAACAATTATGGATACATTACTTTTAATTACAGTATTGATTGTTATATTGGCCTTATCCTTTGACTTCATCAATGGTTTTCATGATACTGCCAATGCGATTGCTACTGCTGTATCAACCAAGGCCCTAAAACCTCGCCATGCCATTTTTATGGCAGCAATCATGAACTTTGTTGGGGCCATGACTTTTACGGGTGTGGCAAAAACGATTACGAAGGATATTGTTGACCCATTTACACTCGAAAATGGTTCAATTGTTATTATGGCTGCTTTGATTTCAGCTATTGTCTGGAATTTAGTCACCTGGTACTACGGTATTCCAAGTAGTTCATCCCATGCTATTATCGGTTCTATAGCTGGGGCTGCAATTGCAGCAGCTGGATTTGGTGCGATTCATTTCGACGGATTCCTAAAAATTATCTATGCATTATTATTCTCACCAGTCATTGCTTTTGTTGCTGGTTATATTGTTTATAGCATCTTTAAGGTAGTCTTTAAAAATAACAATTTAACAAAAACGAATAAAAATTTCCGTTTCATTCAAATTGGTACGGCTGCTTTGCAGGCATATTCACATGGTACTAACGATGCTCAAAAGGCCATGGGGATTATCACCCTGGCATTAATCGCTAATGGTTTTACTACTTCTACTGATATTCCTTTATGGGTTCAAATTTCCTGTGCTGCCGCGATGGGGCTTGGAACGTCTATAGGCGGTTGGAGAATTATCAAAACAGTCGGCGGTAACATTATGAAGATTCGTCCTGTTAACGGTGTAGCAGCTGACATAACATCTGCAGCTATTATCTTTGGTGCAACCTTTATCCACCTTCCTGTAAGTACAACCCATGTTATTTCATCTTCTATCATGGGTGTAGGTGCTTCCCACCGTGTTAAAGGTGTAAAATGGAGTACAGCAAAGCGAATGGTTATCACCTGGATTATAACAATGCCGATTTCTGCTACTTTAGCTGGTTTGATTTATCTTCTTTTAAATTTTATGTTTTAATAAAAACTTCCTAGAAGGAGATTGGAGTGATATCCAATCTCCTTTTTTTAATTAGCATGCTCATTATACATATCAAATGGATATTTCTTGTATAATGGTAATACCAACCATTTTGATTAAGGAGTTTTTCAATGGAGGAACAGTACCATTCAAAAGATTTTTTTAAAGGATTATATGGAAGCCTAGATGAATTTGCAGACCGGATCAGTTCTTTAATCCATTATCCGATAACAATTGAGGATGCCAATCATCAACTACTCGCTTATAGTGCTCATACCAATATTACCGATCAGGCCCGTATTCTAACCATTATGGGCAGGCGTGTACCTGAAAAAGTCATTAATGCCCTTTGGAAAAAAGGGGTCATTCCCTTCCTTCTTCACAGTGAAAAGCCAATCGTTGTCGATCCCTTGCAGGAAGTAGGACTTGGCAAAAGGATAGCCGTTTCTATAAGGAAAAATAATGAGGTACTTGGATTTATTTGGGCTCTTGAATCTGATACGCCCATTACAGATGAAAAACTATCCATTTTGGTATTTGCTGCAAAAGAGGCAAAAAATCAACTCTTGCTTTATCAATCTCGTATAAAAAGCCAAGAAGAAAACTATCAAGAGTTTTTTTGGAAACTGTTAACTGGACATTATACGACCGAGAAGGAAATCCTTACAGATGCAATTAAATTTCCATTTGCCTTATCTAACTACTACACCATTCTTGTCATTGAATTTGAATCCCCTATCGATCTCGATTTGGATAAGCAAATTGTCTATCTTATCAGTACCACACAAAAAGTGTCTATTGTCTTCCATACGTTCGATCAAAATAAGCTTATCCTTTTAATAAATACCAATAAGGATCAACCGAAAGATTCTATATCCTTTTTTATTCAATCCTTTACGGCTGATATGAAAGATCGTTTTAATGTCATGATCTGTACAGAAGGTTGCGGAACACTTTATTCCGATTATATAGATACCTATAAAAGTTATTCCGAGGCTCTGGAAGTCATTAGTTTAAAAAAAAGATATAAAAATGAACTGGCCAATGTATATTGGTATGATGAACTTGGTTTTTATCAATACCTTCCTATCATTAATGAAAAACGTACTAGTCAGACCAAACAGCTCCCTATTGGTCTGAAAACATTAAAAAAATATGATGAAGAACATCAAACACAGCTTTACGATACTTTAGAAACCTATTTAACCAATAATTCCAATCCAGCTGTCACAGCTATCACTCTACATATTCACCCTAATACTCTTTCCTATCGGTTAAAAAGAATAGCTGACATCAGTCATTATGATTTAAAGGATAATAAGATAACATCCCACCTTCTGCTCGAAATAAAATTAGCAACCTATTATAATTAAACGTTTTGTGAAAATTCACAAAACGTTATTTTTAAATTTTCTGTTTTTAACATACTATTCAGATAAAATGCGGATTATAATATCTATATATAAGATAAGACTGGAGGATAAAACATGCTGATAGGAATCCCAAAGGAAATTAAAAACAACGAAAATCGTGTTGCCATAACTCCAGCAGGTGTAGTGACTTTAGTAAACGCTGGACATATGGTCATGATTGAATCCTCTGCTGGAATGGGCAGTGGATTTACAGATGCAGATTATGAATCTGCAGGTGCTGTGATTTATCCTGGTGCTGCAGAGATTTGGACAAAAGCAGAAATGATCATGAAAGTTAAAGAACCTCTGCCAGAGGAATATAAATATTTTCGTACTGGTTTAATTTTATTTACCTACCTTCACTTGGCTGCCTGTCCTGAATTAACAAAAGCATTAGTAGAATCAGAGGTATTTTCAATCGCTTATGAAACAGTCTCTACAGAAAAAACATTGCCATTATTAACACCAATGAGTGAAGTTGCCGGCAGAATGGCTGTCCAGCTCGGTGCACAATTTCTTGAAAAGCCACATGGTGGAAAAGGTATATTACTAAGTGGTGTTCCAGGGGTTAAAAGAGGAAAAGTGACCATCATTGGCGGTGGAGTAGTTGGAACAAACGCTGCCAAAATTGCCATTGGATTAGGGGCAGATGTGACCATCATTGATTTAAGCCCAGATCGCTTGAGAGAGCTTGATGATATATTTGGCAACCAAGTGACTACCATTATCTCTAACCCTTTCAATATTGCTGATTCAGTTGCTGAATCAGATTTAGTAATTGGCGCTGTTCTTATTCCTGGGGCTAAAGCTCCAAAGCTGGTGACAGATTCTATGGTACAAGCTATGACACCGGGCTCAGTGATTGTTGATGTGGCAATCGACCAGGGTGGTATTTTTGAAACAGTTGACCATATAACCACGCATGATCATCCGACTTATATCAAACATGGTGTAATTCATTATGCAGTAGCCAATATACCGGGCGCCGTCCCTAGGACTTCTACTCTAGCATTAACTAATGTGACGATTCCTTATGCCCTCCAAATCGCTAATAAGGGAGCACATCAAGCTATTAAGGATATTCCCGCATTAGCTAAAGGAGTTAACACGCTAAACGGTTACGTCACCTTTGAAGCTGTAGCGAGAGACCTTGGATATCCTTATAAAACAATTACAGAAGCTTTGAACCGAACAACTCAAGGAAGTATAAACTAGGAATATTTATCACTAAAAAAAGAAGGTGTCATGGTAAAATCACCATGACACCTTCTTCTTTATTTCTTTATACCCGCAAAAGAGGCATACTCATACAACGAGGGCCTCCTCGGCCCCGAGAAAGCTCGGAACTTGGGATTTGGATAACTTCCACTCCATAGTCTTCCAATAGTTGATTAGTTACCACATTACGATCATATGTAATCACAACACCCGGTGCTATTGCCAAAGTATTAGATCCATCATTCCATTGTTCTCTCGGTGAAAAGATATCATCCCCTCCGCCACAAGGAATTAAAGCCAGTTCTGTTAATCTCAATACTTCCTTCAATGTATCTACTAAATTATATCTTCTTGATATTTGGATACTTTTTTGATCTGTCAGCTCTAAGATGAAAATGTTCATTTGACCATTTGTACCTTCAATTTCAGGGTGAATAGTGAATTTATCTTTATCCACCATGGTGAAAACTGTATCCAGATGCATAAATGCACGCTTTTTAGGTATTTCGACAGCCAGTACTTTTTTATAGGTCGTTGAACCGCTAAGCAGATTATAGGCCATCCTTTCAATAGCTCGCGCAGATGTTCGCTCACTGACTCCAATCGCCACAACCTCATCACTGAGAATAAGGATGTCCCCTCCTTCTATTGCAAACGGGTCCGAACGATCCAACCAGTGCGAATAATTCTGAGTCTGATATTCAGGATGGTGATTCATAATAAATTCCCAGAATAGAGATTCTCTTTTTCTCGCTGCCGTGGACATTTTATGGATGGTCATCCCTTCTCCAATTATCGCTGCAGGGTCCCTTGTAAAATACAGATTTGGAAGTGGGTCAATATAAAAAGGATAATAGGTTGATAAAAAGTCATCAAGATGTACCTTTTTATGATCATCCAATTCTTTTTTTAACACACCCTCCATTAATTTCTTTACCAATTCTGTATCGGATAAGCTCTCAAGGTATTCTTTAACCAATTCATAGCTTCCAACAAGGTGATGTTTGCTTTCCCGCAAAAAGGTATCGATTAACATCATTTTCACCTCTTGAGTGGTAAATGATTCTTCAACTAAACTCTCCAGATAGACGACCTCTACATTCCGTTTTACTAGTTCTGCAGCAAATGCATCATGTTCCATTTGCATCTTCGGAAGGAAGGGAATGTCATCAAAAAGCAATCTTTCCATATTTGAAGGGATTACATGCTCAATTTCCTTACCCGGTCTATGTAAAAGTACTTTTTTTAGTTGACCTATTTCAGATGAAATATGTAATCGGTTTTCTGTTTTATTCATTTCACTAATCCCTCTTTTAAACATATATTTTGTTTTATTCGGATATTTTCCCTTTTTTAGGAAAAGTAATCCTATTTCAGTAAATTAATTATGACACAGGTGCTTTTCATTACTATCACACTGTTTGTAAGACTTTTTCCAATAGACTGACTTTTATTAAATTACGTTTTTTCCTTTTTCGATATAATAGTCTGTGTTAAACTACCATTATACGAAATGTATTTATATGCATAAACGTTATCCTTATATTCAATGAGTGACATATTACCTGCTAGAAAATAGATATTTTTAATTAAATAATCGCAATTGTTGAATATTTATGAATTTTTTTACTTCGCTAAAGCGTTAAAAAAACTATTGTTATTTATTGAAAATTTTCTTAAAATAGTATCTATGTTGTTAAATGAACTAAGGAGAGGAAATAAAATGTCAGCTAATACTCAAGCTCAGGAGCTAGGCAAGAAGAAGCATCCTCCTGGATTGTATTTATTGTTCCTAACAGAAATGTGGGAAAGATTTAGTTATTACGGCATGCGCGCCATTTTAATTCTCTATTTGACTACTGAATTAGTCAGCGGAGGATTAGGTATTGATAATAAAACAGCTCTTAGTATCTATGGATTCTACACTGGTGCTGTCTACTTTACACCGCTTATTGGCGGATGGTTAGCAGACCGTTATCTGGGCCACCGTTTATCAATCACGATTGGTGGAGTCATGATGGCTTTAGGTAATATTGCTTTATTCAGCCATCAAAGTCAAACATTTTTATACATTGGCTTAGCCTTGTTAATCGCAGGTAATGGTTTCTTCAAACCGAATATTTCTACATTGCTTGGACAATTATATGAAGGCAATGAATCTCGCCGTGACGCAGGCTATACGATCTTCTATATGGGTATTAATGTTGGTGCTTTCTTTGCCCCATTAATCATTGGTTTTGTTTCAGAAGATTTATTTGCTACTACAGTTAACGGTGTTATGACGTATGGCTACAAATATGGTTTCTTAATTTCAGCGATTGGTATGATTATCGGTCAAGTTCTATTCAACCTATTTGCTAATAAATACTTAGGTGATGCCGGTAAACGCCCATCAGTTAATCAAACAAATGAATCTAAAGATAAATCCAATGCTCCATTAACTCGCAGTGAGAAACAACGTACATGGGTAATCATTATCATTACTTGCTTCGTAGTTTTCTTCTGGGCTGGTTTTGAACAAGCCGGAAGTTCCTTAACTTTATATACAAAAGATTTTGTGGATCGTAATGTATTAGGGTGGACAGTTCCAGTATCCTGGTTCCAATCACTTAACCCATTATTCATCATCCTATTGGCACCACTTGTATCAGCATTATGGGTTAAACTTGCAAGTTCCAAACGTGGTGATATTCCAGTTCCAACTAAGATGGCAATGGGTATGATTACACTCGGTTTAGGTTATATCGTTTTATTATTTGCGATTTTCCAAACGGGTAACGATGCTGCAAGCATTGAACAAAAAGCAAACATCATGTTTATCGTGGTAACATTCTTCCTTCATACAATGGGTGAATTGTTCCTATCTCCAGTAGGACTTTCCCTTGTAAGTAGAATTGCACCAGTTAAATTAGCTTCTCTGCTAATGGGTGTATGGTTAGCTTCATCTGGTTTCGCTAACATCATCGCTGGTCAATTAGCTGTTATCACTCAATCACTTGGATACTTTGAAGTATTCGCCCTAATCGGCGGTGTAGCCATTTTCTTCGGCCTAATACTTTTAACCTTATCTAAGAAACTTGTATCAATGATGGAAATGAAATAATTATTCTATTAAAAAAGACTGACGCAAGGCGCAAGATTGAATCTGCCCTTACCGTCAGTCTTTTTAATTATTATATTATGAACCAGTATTCTCCACTTCTTTTCTAAAGAAGCTTCTCATTGCATGAAAGACATCAGCCTTTTGCTTCAATATATAGTATTGAAACTTTTCATTCTTAATATTTTTATAAGCGGACATTAATGTGGAATTACGATTGTATTGGTTAACTTCCCCATACCCAAACATATTGGATACACCCATTAATTCTTCAACTAGTTTAAGGCAGCGAGGATTATCTGAAGTTAAGTTGTCACCATCTGAGAAATGAAAAGGATAAATATTATAGCGTTCCATCGGATACTTTTGTTCGATGATTTCTAAAGCCTTACGATAAACCGAGGAACAAATCGTTCCACCACTCTCTCCTTTAGAAAAGAAATCCTCCTCCTCAACCACCTTGGCTTCTGTATGATGCGCAATAAATTCAATATCAACTGTTTCATACTTGGTTCTTAAGAATCGAGTCATCCAAAAGAAAAAGCTGCGTGCCATATATTTTTCCCATAACCCCATCGATCCGGATGTATCCATCATGGCTAATACGACCGCTTTAGATTCTGGCTTCTCAACTGAATTCCACGTTTTAAACTTAAGATCATCCTGAAAGATAGGTGTGAATCCAGGAGTACCCCCTAAAGCATTTCTTTTAAAAGCACTAATCATTGTTCTTTTCTTATCTACATTCCCCATTAAACCTGTTTTTCGAATATCGTTAAATTCATAATGCTCGATTGTGTGATCCCCTTGTTCTTTTTCCTTTAAATTGGGTAACTCGAGTTCTGCGAACAATGCTTCTTCAATTTCCATTAAAGAAACTTCAGACTCTACATAATCCTCTCCTGCTTGGTCTCCCGCTTCTCCTCCCTTTCCCGGTGCCTTTTGCCCACTTCCATCTCTTGCAACTACATCTCCAACCTGGGAATCTCCATCACCCTGACCAATATGCTTATTTTTATCATAATTATAGCGAATTTTATATTCATCAAGAGAACGAATCGGGATTTTTACTACATTCTTACCATTGGACATAATAATGCTTTCCTCAGTTATTAGATCAGGTAAATTATTTCGTATCGCTTCTTGAACTTTTTCCTGATGTCTTTGCTGATCATCAAAACCTTTGCGATGGAGGGCCCAATCTTCCTTTGAAATGGCGAACTGATGGCTATTGTTCTTATCCGACATCGTTTTTCCCCTCCTATAAAGCATTTATCAATATTTTTTAGTTTGGATTCTTTTAAATCAAATCAATGTCTGATTACTCTATCCTATGCGTAAACTACGATTTATTGCCAAAATATTCTTAAAATAAGACAAAGATTCGCTCCTCCCTCTTCATTCAAACTTTATAATCAAGTCATTTTAGATCAATGCCTTGATATATGGGATCTTAATATTGATATGTGGCTATTAAGGGTGCGGATATGAGCCTGAAAGAGCGGAAGAATAGTGCGTTTAATTACGAAAATTGGGGAGGTTTGGATGAGGTGTACAACTAAAAGGGCATAAAAAAAAGCTTGGATATAGCCCAAATTGTAAGGTCTTACTTACAATAAGAAAAGCCATTCATATACCAAGCGTTATGCTATACCACCTATTGATTACTTATCTTCTATCTCTTCTTCCTCATGCTGAACGGGATCTGGCTGTTTATTATAATCTTTAGCTAACTCTTCATTTGTTCGCAGGTTTTCCATTTGTTTACCAAGGTTTTTCATTTCCTCTAAATCTGGAGCCATTGAACCATTTTCTGCGAGACTTTCAGCAATTGTATCGGCCTTTGCATCCTTTTTCATCATTAATCACCTCATAAGGCATATTCCCAGCATTCTAGCAAGATAAACATTATTTTCCAGTTAAAGGCAGTGAAACATGCTTAAAATGAACAGTCGCCAAGACCGATTTAACCTTGATTCCAGCCAATCTGAGCTTTTATCCAGCCCATTCCCTCGATTATTCAGCCAAACTAGGTTTCGGCCTTCTGATTTTAATCATATATACAGTCTTCCATCCTATTTATCTTCTGAATCCGGCCAATCTGATACATTATCCAGCCGTTTCTACCCGGAATCCAGCCAATCTCATCTTTTATTCAGCCGATTCCTCAATTATTCAGCCAAACTAGGTTTCAGCCTTTTGATCTTAATCATACATACAGTCTTCCATCCTATTTATCTTCTGAATCCAGCCAATCTCGCCTTTTATCCAGCCGATTCCCTCGAGTATTCAGCCAAACTAAATTAGGTACTATCATTAAACCCAATAGCATCCGAAAAAGAACCATCCGCAGGTCGAATACTTCGACTCGCCGGATGGCTCTCCTTGTTCATCCCTATCTATTCAACAAACTTCCTACATATCGAAGAAGCTCATTAGCTGATGTAGAATTATACCCATGTTCGTCTATTAATCTGGCAACCACTTCGTTTACTTTCTTTAATTGACTTTCATCTGGAGTTTTAGATGAAGTTGTAATCTTTACAACATCTTTCAAGTCAGCAAATAGCTTTTTCTGGATGGCTTCCCGTAAACGGTCATGAGAATTGTAATCGAACCTCTTACCTTTACGTGCATAAGCAGAGATTCGTATTAAAATTTCTTCTCTGAATGCTTTTTTAGCATTTTCAGATATGCCAATTTGTTCTTCAATAGAACGCATTAATTTTTCATCAGGATTGATTTCCTCACCTGTTAGGACATCGCGTAGTTTCGATTTATTGCAGAAAGCTTCCACATTATCCAAATAGTTGTTCATCAATGTCTTTGCTGACTCCTCATAGGAATAAACAAAGGCCTTCTGTACTTCCTTCTTGGCAATATCATCATATTCTTTTCGTGCAAGAGAGATATAGTTCATATAGCGTTCTTTCAACTCTGCTGTAATGGAAGCGTGCTGATCCAACCCTTCTTTTAAGGAACGCAATACATCTAAGGCATTAATGGACGGAGTTTCTTTTCTAATAATAGTTGAAGATATTCGGTTAATGACATAGCGTGGGTCGATACCACCCATTCCTTCATCCGCATATTCTTTCTTTAATTCCTCAACATCTGCAGAATTAAAGCCTTCCACGTTTTCTCCATCATATAACCTCATCTTTTTAACAAGGTCAATATCACCTTTTTTCGGTTCCTTCAATCTGCTAAGAGTAGTAAACATGGCGGCCACTCTTAAGGTGTGCGGCGCAATATGAACATTCGCTACATCACTTTCATGAATCATTTTCTTATAAATTTTTTCTTCTTCAGATACTTTTAAATTATACGGAACAGGCATAACAATAATTCTGGAATGCAAGGCTTCGTTCTTTTTATTAGAAATAAAGGAACGATATTCTGTTTCATTAGTATGCGCAATAATTAATTCATCCGCACTTATAAGCGCAAATCGACCCGCTTTAAAATTCCCTTCCTGTGTTAATGAAAGTAAGTGCCATAAGAATTTCTCATCACACTTTAACATCTCTTGAAATTCCATCATCCCACGGTTTGCTTTATTTAATTCCCCATCGAATCGATACGCACGCGGATCCGATTCTGATCCATACGTAGCAATCGTAGAAAAATCTATGCTGCCAGTTAAATCAGCAATATCCTGTGATTTGGGATCAGATGGACTAAACGTCCCCACCCCAACCCGTTTATCTTCAGATAGGAAAATCCTTTCTACGGGCATATCTTCAATTCTTCCGCCATATTCCTGTTCCAATCTCATCAAATTTAAAGGCGAAAGATTTCCTTCAATCCTTACTCCATACTCTTCAAAAAAATCATTGCGTAAATGTGCCGGTATTAAATGCAATGGATCTTCATGCATCGGGCAACCCTTTATTGCATAAATCGCTCCCCGATCCGTCCGTGAATATCGTTCAATTCCTCTTTTTAAAAGTGTCACTAAGGTCGATTTCCCACCACTCACAGGCCCCATTAATAATAATATACGTTTTCGCACATCTAATCGTTTAGCAGCTGGATGAAAATATTCCTCTACTAGGCGCTCAAGTGATTCTTCGAGACCAAATAACTCACCTTTAAAGAAGCTATATCTTTTCTTTCCATCAATAATTTCTACGCCTGCATCCTTAATCATGTTGTAAACCCTGGAATGAGCTGATTGAGCGACTAAGGGTGTTTTCTTTACTATTTGTAAATAGTCACCGAATGTACCTTCCCACTTCAACTTTTCCTCTTCTTCTCTAAATTGTTCTATTTTTTTTATGATATCCATTCAGTATTAATCCTCCCCTAGCTGTGATTCAGCTGCTACTAATACTGTATGCACGTAATAAGCCAAACATGTGCTTAGCCCTCCAGAATCGATAAATGAATTACGCAATTTTTGATTCACTAAAATATTCTCGTTAAAGAAAAAAATTAACTTATATGGTATACTTTTTCCAAAGAACCAATATAAGGAGGAACATCCAATGACTGTTGCTATAATAATTGCCGTATCCCTCGCATTCCTAGCTGCCATCTTCACCGGCGGCTACAACGACAAAATAAACTAAAAAGCTGAAGGGCCTTGGTCAGGAGTGAGGAGCATAAGACAGAGGCTCGTAGGGGACGTTCTTCCCCCGCAGAGGCTATGCTTATGTCCCGAACTCCTAGGCCCTGAAGCTAGATTAACTAAGAAGCTGAGACGACTCAATTAAGGAACGAAGACTAAAATCGCCACATCGTGTGGCAACGTCTTCATGACCTACATCCTGTAGGCCCGCGACAAGCATAAGACGAATACTCGGAGGGAGGGTTCTTCTCCCGCAGAGTATTTGCTTATGTCCCGAACTCCTAGGCCCTGAAGCTAGATTGACTAAAAGGCTAAAACAGCCTTATGCAACAACAAACCCCTTACTTTCACCTAAAAGTAAGGGGTTTGTTGTGTTTTTATTTATTTTAGAGCAAAGTGTTTGGATTTTACGAAATCCATCATAAATTCACGCTGTTTGCTTGTTAGCATACCAATCATTTGTTCTGTCCATCTGTCTTGTCTTAAGCCGTTTGTACGTTCGTTGTAGTAGGCTGAGATGATTTCATTGTATTCTTGAAGTTCGGTCTGTTTGTCCTCATAACTATTCTCATGAAAGACTGCTTTCAATGGCAGACGCGGTTTAATGGCCGAATCATCTTCCGGATAACCAATCGCCATTCCAAAGAGCGGAATGACACGGTCAGGTAATTTCAATAGCTCAGAAACCTTTTCAATATTATTCCGGATTCCACCGATAAAGCAAACACCTAGTTTCATCGATTCAGCGGCAATGGCAGCATTTTGCGCAGCCAAAGCTGTGTCAATTAATGCAATTATGAATGTCTCCATACTTTCCAGATTTTGATCTATATTTGTACCTTCTAGATCAGCAGCCAGTTTATGTCGATGATAATCTGCACAAAACACTAGGAAATATCCATTCTGTTCTACATAGGACTGTCCGCCCGCTAGCTCAGCCAGTTGTCTTTTCTTATCAGGGTCACTGACCCCAATAATTGAATAAGCCTGTACAAAACTTGATGTTGAAGCAGATTGAGCTGCGCTGACTATCGCTTCAACTTGCTCTGTTGATAAAGATTGATCTTTAAATTTTCGAATCGAACGATGATTCTTTAATAATTCAATCGTTTCATTCACTGGACTAAAGCTCCTTTCTAATGTTTCGTCAACCAATATACCAAACTATACGGATGTTATCTAAAGATATGTTTAACGATTGATAAAACAAAAACTTCTCGCAAAAGAGAAGTTATGTTAAATGGATATAATTTTGTTGGCGTAATGCTTCATAAATGACAATCGCTGCTGTGTTCGATAAATTAAGTGAACGAACATGAGTATCATTCATAGGCAGGCGTAATCCTCTTTCAGGATGCTCTTCTAATAAATGCTTTGGCAGACCCGTCGTTTCTCTGCCGAAAATAAAGAAGTAATCTTTAGTGGTATCTTCATATGAAATATCACTGTGATAATTCTTAGCAAACTTCGTGATATATAAAAATTCCCCACCACTGTTCTTTTCAAAAAATTCCTCAATTGAATCATAATAAATAATGGTTACATGCTCCCAATAATCAAGTCCGGCACGCTTCAGCGCCTTATCGTCAGTTGAAAATCCCAATGGACGGATTAAATGCAGAGTTGTATCAGTAGCCGCGCATGTACGTGCAATATTACCCGTATTTGCCGGAATTAATGGTTGATATAAAACAATATGTAAAGACACTTTTTCTCACCTCTGGATAGTATAAGCAGCCTTTATTATAACATTATTTTTCCTTTTCCAAAAATGAAAGCCCTAATTCGTTAGGATATGAAAGAATTTATATTGAATATTGGGAGTGTAAGCTGTGGAATCTTCGTAATTCCAAAATCTTAAACGACTGTTTGTTGTATGAGCATTCACTAATGGATTCCCATACTCATCCTTCCCTGTCACAATCGTATTATGATTGTACCGGCCATCTCCTTCAAAGTCATAACAAATAATATCCCCGATCATTAATTGGGCAGGATTCTTCACTTCCTTCGTCCAGGAAGCCGCCTTTAACATCAGCATAAAAGCATGTGCCACTGTCCAGCTAAAGCTCCAATTACTTTTCCCTTCAATCCACCAACCTTTTGAACGATTAGGCTTACCCCACATTGGTAAACCACCTGCATATAAGCATTGAGATATATAATTCGTACAATCATCCGTAAATTGTGGATAGTTGGGGTTAAAGGAATTCCACCATCTTTCTGCATATTGCACAGCCTTCAACCGATTATAAGCAATCTTTACGCGTGGTGAAGTCAAATCTAAATTCTGAAGGAGCTCTGGTTCCAGTACTTCATGCTTGATGCTTAATTCCTGATCATATAAAAGCTCCATTCCTTTAAAAGAAGCTTTGCGTAATTCCACTTCTTCCTCCAAATAAAATTGTGTTCCCTGCTTAATCACAAACTTCCAGTGTATATCATAAATGGCATCTATCACTTCTGCCCGCTCGACCCTTTTTTTCACTTGCCCCTTAGCCATTACTTTTACGATTTCTCCCTCACGCTTTAGTAATCCATCCCTCTTTTTCAACAGGCTTTCCATTTTATCTTTCTTATCCACAGATGAATTTTCGCTAAGTTTTTGTATTCTTTCCTCGACCAATTTTTGCAATTTCTCTTTTATCAATTCATTCACACTCCTTTATAAAAAGTATGATGAATGTATAAAATCCATACAAAAACCGGAGTAAAAAAGTTACTCCGGTAAAATAAGGCGATCGATTGCTCCTTTTATTTCATCCACTACTATCTGATCGTCCTCTTTTGTTAGACAATCCGTTAAAATATCTTTTGCTTCCTGCCCACCTATTTTCCCAATAGCCCATGCTGCTGTAGCTCTGATAACAGGTCTAGGATCCTTCTGCAGCAATTCTTTTATAGAACCAATACTATCCTGATCCTTAAAGTGTGCGAGCGCCATAATAGCATTTCTTTGAATTGGCATCTTTCCACGCCATGAACCTGAAACACTGCCAAACTTCTCTTTAAATTGGCGATTGCTTAATGTTAACATGGCCTCAAGCTGAGGTTTAGCCAATTCAGGATTCGGCTCACATTCAGGATGAATATGAAAGTCTATACGGCGATTATATGGACAGGATGTCTGACAGGAATCACATCCATACACCCGGTTGCCCATTTTATCTCTGAATTCATAAGGAATTATGTCCTTCGTTTGAGTCAAAAAAGATATACATTTCTTAGCATTAATTTGTCCGCCCTGAACTAAAGCTCCGGTAGGACAGGCATCCAGACATTTTGTACACGTTCCGCACAAGTCCTCCATTGGCGTATCTGATGGTAAAGGAATATTTGTAATGATTTCACCCAGATACATATACGACCCAAATTCCTCATTTAAAATAGAGCAATTTTTCCCGCTCCAACCAATACCAGCCCGCTCTGCTACAGCGCGATCCACTAATTCTCCAGTATCAACCATTGAGGATACGAGGGAGTTCGGCACCCGCTCTAAAATAAATGCTTCAAGCTTAGCCAATCTATTCTTTACTACGTAATGATAATCCATCCCCCATGAGGAACGGCTAAAAATACCACGCCTGTCGCCTGCTTTACTTTTAGGTGCATTCTTGAGTTTGGAAGGATAAGCTACGGCAATCGCTATAATTGATTGAGCTTCAGGCATTAGCCTTCTTGGATCGGTCCGTTTATCCAAATCTGCTTCTTCAAAACCTGATGCAAAATTAAGATTCTGTTGGTCAATCAGCCGTTTCTTTAACACCTGGAAAGGATCAGCTGATGTAAATCCTATTTTATCAATCCCGATTGTCTTGCTGTATTCAATGATTTCATCCTTAAGGATACGAAAATCCATCTTAGCCTCTCCTTTCTAGGAAATATGTATAACTCTCGTATTTATGGTAAACTATATCCAATCATTTTTGGAGGTGTAAATTTATGCAAATTCATGTAGATCGCCAATTGTTTGAAAGGGCCGGCGATATAAAATTCGGTATTATCTCCCATCAAAAGATAGTTGCAGATGTTATACCTTCCATGCTGGTAGGACGCCTTCAGCTCTTTATCGAACATTTACATACTGAACTGGAAAGTAAACCCTTGAATGCATACGAAGGGATTGTATCATGGAGGAAAGTATTTAAACAAACAGGAAGCGATCCTTCCCGCTATCGCCCTTCTGTGGAATCATTATTTCGTCGCGTCAAAAAAGAAGCGTATACGCCATCAGGCAATTCAGCGATCGCTCTTAATAATTTTTTCTCCTTGCAATATACATGCCCATTGGGAATATACGATTTAGCAAACGTGAAAGGTGATGTAGCGTTCCGAATCGGTACACTTGAGGATTCATATGAAGGTTTAAATGGCCGTGTAAACAAATTGGAGGGGATTATCAGTTCTTTTGATCAGACAGGTCCATTTGGCAGCCCTTATGTAGATTCTGTACGCACCAGTGTAAATGAGCATACTTCAAAGGCATTGCAAGTCATTTATTTTTATCCTGAAATGACTAATGAACATGCACAGCAAATCCTGCAGGCGATATCCAAAATGTTTATCCAAGTCCATGGCGGAGAGTCTACCATCCATCTATTAAATCAAAAACAAAATACTATCAAAATATAAAAAACGCAATGCTTCGTACTCCAAGGTTACGAAACACTGCGTTGTTAATGGGTTGAAAGAGCGGGTGAAGGGAATCGAACCCTCATCATCAGCTTGGAAGGCTGAGGTTTTACCACTAAACTACACCCGCAAAGATGATAAATCTTATACTAGCAGAAAGTTTATCTCATTTCAACCTTTTTTCGACAAAAACCGCAAAAAAAATCCAATAAATAAACAGGCATCATTAGAAGGAACAGATGCCTGTCTCATCTTATTCTTTTAAACTACGATTTCTCTTAGCCTCATGTTTCGCATAGTTCACTAAGCAAAATGCAGATTCAACGACACTTAATTTTTCCACTTCACGATATAATGACCAAATCTTTGTCGCAGTTCGGTAATTGTTCTTTTCCAATATATAATTGCTTTTTCTTAAATAACCATGAACCTTGTTTAATCTCTTCGCTTTAAATCCTCTTTTTAACACTGCTAGCCAGAGGGCAAAATCTTCAGGTATATTTCGATTGTTAGTCAATCGGATCTTACCGACCTGATATAGGTCAATCATGACAGTCGAAGTGCCAATTGTTGTTGTATTTCTTAATAGGTCTTGATATGTAAGTTGATTAGGCATCTCGATAACAGGCTCATAAGCTTGGTTCCCCTCATCAATAAATTGATAATCCGTGTAACTAAATGCCAAGTTATGCGCTTCCATAAATTCAAGCTGTTTTTCCAATTTATTCGTTGCCCACAGATCATCGCTGTTAAGAAAGGCGATATAATGACCTTTAGCTGCCTGAATAGCCATGTTTCTGGCTTCTCCCGGCCCTACATTCTCCTGCAGGGTAATTAATTTTATTCTGGAATCTGCCATCAAGTACTCCCTTATTATACTCCTGCTATGATCAGTAGAGGCATCATCAACAATAATTAATTCCCAATTCTCATAGGTTTGCTTTTTAACTGACTCAATGGTTTGACGAATAAATACCTCTGAATTATAGCTTGGCATAATAATGGATACTAATGTCTTAAATGGAATACTGCTTCTCATGATCTCCCTCACACTCCTAAAGCATTCATACTCTGATGAAATAAATCTCCTAAAGATAAATTATATAAATATAATATTATGTATCCATTTGATTAACCGATTAAACACTTTTAAGAAAGTGATTTTCAGACTATTTAAAAGTTTTTCATAAGTAATATTTACTATAATATCTTATATGGATTATCATGGAAGAATAAGTGTGGAAGGGAAGTGTCTTTCATTGAAGATGATTATTCAATCATTGGTTGTTTCCCTTATTATTCATTTAATCTATATAGGAGGATTGCTCCTAGCAGGCTATATAAAAACGAGGAATTATATACCTGATCTTGATCATAAATGGGAGAACGTTAAACTCCTTCAGAATGACGTTGCTTTTGGAATATCTGTCTCTCCTCTGACTTTCCTAGTTAGCTTCTTCGGAGTTGCTATAATTTACAGTTTACTATCCAGTGCCTATAAGAAAATGATTAATTGAAAGATATCGATATGGAAAAAGAAACAAGCTAGAGAAACCTAGGTTATCACGCTCTTCTTGTAAAAATGAAAAAGATGACTGGTTTCCCAGCCATCCTGTTATATGAATTCCTTACACTTTTGTAGATATTCTTTTTTGCGGTTTAGCCAATAAAATAAAGGATGCAAGCAAAAGCATGACAATTATCAATGAAAGAAGAGTACTTCCTGTAAACCCAAGAACAATATACCCTACCATAGCAATACCTGCACTGATTAAAGCGTATGGAATTTGCGTCATGACATGGTCGATATGATTGGCACAGGCACCCGTGGAAGAAAGAATGGTTGTATCAGATATAGGGGAACAATGGTCACCAAATACCGCACCTGCCAAAACAGCTGCCATAGCTGGTAGTATCATTGTAATATCTGTCGCTGCAGTGATTTCTCCCGCGATCGGAAGCAAAATACCAAACGATCCCCATGATGTACCTGTTGCAAATGTCATCAATCCTGCTATTAAAAATAAAAGTAATGGAAGGAAAGATACATTTAAGTTTAAATCTTGTACAAGTCCAGCCAAATACTGGCCAGTTCCCAATTTTCCTATTAGATCGACGATTGTCCAGGCAAATAATAAAATATAAACTGCCGGTAGCATGGCACCGATTCCGTGTTTTACTCCTGTCATGAAAACATTTATAGATATTCCATTCAAAGTAAAGACTTGTCTTAAAAACATAATGATTGTTACAATAATGCCAATTGTACCACCAAGCACCAATGATTTCGTGACATCTGTATTTTCAAAAATAGTCAGAAGTGTCGCATGACCGGCAACTGCCTGGTAGCCAGTCCAAATCATTGCTGCTACTGTACCAAAAATAAGAGACACAATGGGGATAACCAAATCTCCGACCCCGCCTGTCGTGCTTCTCGGTAAATCTTCTTTTAATTCACCCGGGACTGTTTTGGACGGATTATATAGGATTCCCTCCTCTACAGCTCTTTCCTCGTGTAATTTCATCGGACCAATATTCCAGTTACGATAGATCACAATAAATACCATCGCTAAGGCTGCAATCGCATAAAAATTCATCGGAATCATTTGAATGAATGCTGATAAGGAACCATATTCTGTCACTTGATGTGTAGCGAAAATGCCCCCAATCAATGCAATAATATAAGCTCCCCAGCTGGAAACCGGCATGATTACACAGATGGGAGCAGAGGTAGAGTCAATCAGATAGGCAAGTTTAGCTCTCGGTATCTTATGCCTGTCTGTAATCGGACGTGATACTTGACCAACTGCCAAGGCATTAAAATAATCATCAATAAAAATCAGTATTCCAAGTAATGCCGCTACTAATTGTGCACCTACTCTTGTTTTTACATGCTTCACCGCCCATTCGCCAAAAGCACGGCTCCCACCTGATATGGATATAAAGGCAGTAATAACACCAAGGATGAGCAAGAATAAAATAATATATATATTGGATACATTAAGTGATCCATCTGAAATAAAGATTCCTTTTACAGCATCCCATATAAGGATACACGTCTCTCCCATTTTAAAATCAGCAAGCATTAAAGCTGATGCTACAATTCCGACTCCAAGGGATAATAAAACCTTCCGTGTTACAGCCACCATTAAAATGGCTAATAAGGGGGGAATGATTGTATAAACTGTCGCTTCCATTTTTTCCTCCTTCAAATAATTAGAGGCAACCCGCCGTGAGTGCTGTATACTTGCCCTCTTTGCTTGAACATAAAAGAAAATAAAGAAGGGCTGCACTAGAGAAATATCTACTGCAGCCCTGTATCAGCTTTTCTTTCTCCATCACGACCTGTAGCTCCTCATTATAAGAACCTCTTATAATGACAGTGTTGCTTTTGTTCAAAACAACCCCAGCAAATTCATTTTTGACTAATCAACTTGCTTCGGCAGTCTCCCCTTTCAGCTATGCTCTCTGTTGTCATCCTCACATAGCTTACTCTTGAAGCCTGCACCTCTACCCCATCGGAATGATAAGGTACTATTCTATTATTGTTATTTTAATATAACAGATTGCGATATTATACACAATGTAGAATAGATGTGTATTTTTTTACAATCATTTGATTAATTAGTTAGAACTAAACCTACGTCCTCTTGGATACGGTCAACAATATTACATCCGTTCATGATTTTCCGGTAACTGAAAATCCAGATTGGCCTTCAGCTTATAATGATTTTCGAGTAAAATTGAACCGGAGAATTGATAGATTTATGGATAAAATTAGAACAAGTCAGTCCTCTTTATATATTAGATTACAAGCAACTTATGAAGAGGCCCTTGAATTTCGAACTGTTATAAGTTCCCTAACAGACAAGCCTTTTACCATTCTCATTGTAAATCCTATAGAAGGAATTTCAGCCATTGAGGAGACAGATTGGAATTTAGATCAAATGGTATGTGTGAACGTTCCCATTAATTCAGCGTATGATTTCTATAATAATATGATTAAAAAATTGGACCCGGAAGATTGGGCAAGAATTTTATCTGGTATTCATATTCAATTGCCGTAATGATAGCAAGCCATGAACCTATTATAGGGATAATGGCTTACATAAAAAACTCCTCTGCAGGAAGTTACAGAGAAGTTTTAGCCCTTTAATGCCCGCCAAGATAAGCCATCTTAACCTTTTCACTCGAGGTTAACTCATCTGCCGATCCTGAGAGAACGATTTTACCCGTCTCCACGACATAGGCCCGATCAGCAATCGATAAGGCTAAATTAGCATTTTGTTCAACAAGCAGGATGGTTGTTCCCGCCGCATTAATCTCTTCAATAATACGAAAAATCGTTTTAACAAGAAGCGGAGCCAGTCCCATAGATGGTTCATCGAGTAAAAGTAATTTTGGCTTAGCCATTAAGGCCCTTCCCATTGCAAGCATTTGTTGTTCTCCACCAGACAGGGTTCCTGCGGGTTGTTTCAATCGTTCATTCAGCCTGGGGAAAAGATCAAAGACCTTCTCCATATCCTCTTTAATCCCAACTCGATCCTTACGTAAATAAGCACCAAGCTGTAAATTTTCATCCACGGTCATATTGGCAAAAACTCGGCGTCCTTCCGGTACATGAGAGATTCCTTGCTTCACAATCGCTTGTGCTGCTTTTCCGGCAATCGATTTACCCTGATACATGATTTGGCCTTGCTTCGGTTTAAGTAAACCTGAAACTGTTTTGAGCAATGTACTTTTTCCCGCTCCATTTGCACCGATCAATGTGACAATTTCCCCTTCCTCAATATGAAAGGATATACCTTTTAATGCCTGAATGTTCCCATAGTAAACATTAATATCTTCAACCTTCAGCATCAGGATACCTCCTCGCCAAGATAGGCCTCTATAACCTTAGGATTATTCCGTACTTCATCCGGTGTTCCGTGTGCGATTAATTGTCCGTGATCAAGTACATAAATACGTTCACATACCCCCATCACAAGCTGCATATCATGCTCAATTAAAAGTACCGTTAAATCAAATCTTTCACGTATTAAGCTGATTAGCTCCATCAATTGGCTCGTTTCTTTAGGATTCATACCTGCTGCCGGTTCATCCAGTAAGAGTAGCCGTGGGCTCGTCGCTAAAGCTCTTGCTATTTCAAGCCTGCGCTGCATTCCATAGGGAAGATTCTTGGCTTTTTCATCTCGATACGAATCCAGATTAAATATTTTTAAGAACTCGACGGCTTTTTGGTCCATATCTTTTTCTCCTGAAAAATGACCTGGCAATCTTATGATCGAACTGACCATAGAATGTTTAGCCTGTGAATGGTAGGCAACTTTCACATTGTCAATAACAGACAGATCTCCGAATAGACGAATATTTTGGAACGTCCTGCTAACTCCCTTTCTAGTAATCTTATAGGGTGGCAGTTTATTTAGTTTTTTTTCTTCTAAATGGATGGTTCCTTCTGACGGTACGTATACTCCGGTTAAAAGGTTAAAAAAAGTGGTTTTTCCTGCTCCGTTCGGGCCTATTAACCCACATAATTCCCCCGGAAACAGCTCCATATTAACATCTGCTACCGCTCTTAATCCCCCAAAGCGAATTCCAATATGATCAACCTTAAGCAGTGGTTTGCTGGTTTGCATCCTTCGCGCCTCCTTTTGTCTTCCTTTTGAAAAATGAAGTAATCTCTTTTGTCCCCATTAATCCCTGTGGTCTGTATAGCATTGTTACAATTAAAACAATACTGTAAAGGATCATTCTCGTTTCAGGATAATCTGATAAGAAGGAGGAAACGAATGTTAAGAGAATCGCTGCAATCACAGAGCCAGACAAACTGCCTAATCCTCCAAGTACAACGAAAATTAAAATATCAAAGGACCTCAGGAAGCCAAAGGTAGATGGCTGGATAATATAAAAATTATGAGCATATAACCCACCGGCGATTCCGGCAAAAAAAGCTCCTATGACAAAGGCAGCCACTTTATAGTATGTTGTGTTAATTCCCATGGAATCGGCCGCTGTTTCATCCTCTCTAATGGATATACAAGCACGCCCATGGGTAGAATTAGTGAAATTCCTTATCACGATAATCGTCACTAATAGACAGCCAAAAACCCAAGACCAGGTTGTCATTTGAGTGACCATCATTCCTCTTGCTCCGCCAATATAATCCATATTAAGAAAAACAATACGGACAATTTCTCCAAACCCAAGTGTAGCAATGGCTAAATAATCCCCCTTTAGCCGTAAGCTTGGTATTCCAATAATCATACCGACCAAGGCTGCTATTATGCCTCCAATTAACAAGGCGATAAAGAAAGACATCTCAAAATTCATGGACATCACTGCAGAAGCATATGCCCCCACTGCCAAGAAGCCTGCATGTCCAATCGAAAACTGACCTGTGATGCCTATAATCAGATGTAAACTAACAGCAAGAATGATATTGATTCCTATTGTAATAATAAGATTGATATAAAAAACATTTAAAAATTCGCCTGAAATGAGAATCTGTATCACGGTAAACAAGACGAATGAGAGTAAAATAGAGAGCCAAAAACCTTTAACCTTCTTTAGAATCGTCATCGCTATGTCTCCCTTACACTTTTTCTCTTTTATTTTTTCCGAATAAGCCCTGTGGCATAAAGATTAAGATTAAGATAAGAACAACAAATGCAGCTGCATCTCTCCACAAGGATAAACCGGCCGCACTAACTAAAGCCTCTACTACACCAAGCAATAAGCCGCCAACCATCGCTCCCGGAATAATCCCAATTCCACCAAGCACGGCAGCAACGAAGGCCTTTAAACCTGGCATAACACCCATTAACGGTTCGATTTTTGTATAATAGGTCCCAAAAATAACACCTGCCGCTCCGGCAAGGGCTGACCCAATAGCGAAAGTAGCAGAGATTGTATTATTTACGCTGATTCCCATTAATTTAGCTGCATCTGCATCAAATGAAACTGCACGCATCGCTCGGCCGATTTTCGTTTTATGAACAACAAATTGTAGGATCATCATCAGGCAGAGGGATACTCCCAAAATCATCAGAGACTGACTTTTTATCGTCACACCTAAAATATCTATTGTATCTTTTGGAAGAACATTCGTTGGATAGGCTTCAGGCTGTGCTCCTCTTATAAAAATCATTCCGTTTTCGATTAATAAGGATACCCCTATGGCCGTAATAAGTGCTGCTATACGAGTCGCATTACGCAGGGGTTTGTACGCAATTCGTTCAACCAAAACCCCAAAGATGGCACAGACAACCATAGCAAGAAGAAGTGCAGGAAAGAAAGATAATTCCATAATCGTAATGGCATAAAAGCCTATAAAAGCCCCAACCATAAATACGTCACCATGCGCAAAATTGATTAGTTTTACAATTCCATATACCATCGTATAACCGAGTGCAATTAATGCGTAAATACTACCAAGTGATATACCGTTTACAAGTTGCTGAATGAATTCCATAACCCAAGACTCCCCTCGGTCCTTATATTTTAAAAATAGGAAGCTTTTTAACAAAGCTTCCTATTCCTCTTTCTTATGGATTTACCTTCGTTTCAAAAACTTGCTCACCATTTTCATATTTCAAAATGGCCGCTGACTTAACCGGATTATGATTTTTATCCATCGTTAAATTACCAGATACAAGTGGTAGATCTTTTGTTTCAGCAAGTGCGTCTTTTATCTTCTCCGGTGTCGCATCATCCCCTGCACGTTTGATTGAATCAGCGATGAAGTGGGCTGTATCATAACCAAGGGCAGCAAAGGCGTCAGGCGATTTATCTTTATATTTCTCTTTAAAAGCTGATACAAAATCCTGGATCTTTTTGTCCGGGTCTCCAGCCGAATAATGGTTCGTGATAAAAGTATTATTCAATGCTTCTGTACCGGCAATCTCTATTAACTTAGGAGAATCCCATCCATCTCCTCCCATAACCGGAACATCAATCCCTGCTTCACGAGCTTGCTTTAAAATTAAGCCTACCTCTTCATAGAATGCTGGGACAAAAACAAAATCCGGATTTGCTTTTTTAATCCTTGTCAGTGTCGATTGGAAATCAGTATCTTTTTGTAGGAATGCTTCTTCCGCTACAATTTGACCGCCTGATTTTGTAAATGCATCTTTGAAAGCAGCTGCCAGCCCTTTGGAATAATCGCTTGAGCTATCAATATAAATAGCAGCCGTTTTTGCACCTAATTCCTGCTGAGCAAAGTTCGCTGCAACCGTTCCCTGGAACGGATCAATAAAGCAAGTTCTAAAGACATATTCATTAACCTTACCATCCTTGGAAGTAATGGTTTCGTTCGTTCCTGTTGGTGTAATCAATGGCACTTTATTATCATTAGCGACTTGGACCTGTGCTAGTGTATTCGTACTTGTTGCTGCACCAATCATGACATCCACCTTATCTTGGCTGGCGAGCTTTATAGCTCCGGTCGTTGCTTCTGCAGCATCTGATTTATTATCGTACTTCACAACCTCTAGCTTTTTGCCTCCTACACCATCTTTGTTTATTTCCTCAAGTGCCAGTTCCATACCTTCCACTATTGATTGCCCGTATGATGCTCCACCACCGGTTAACTCAAGATTAGCTCCAATTTTGATGGTATCCTCTTTTTCTCCACCGCTTGATTTCTCTCCACCGCATCCGGCCAAAACACCCATACCTAATGATAATGAAAGAATAATACCTGCGAATTTCTTCTTTTTCATTACACATGCCCCCTGTTTTTTCATATAGATAAAGATATGAAACGGTGATTTGATTGAAAGATTAAAATATTCTGAATATAGTTTAACCCCTACTGGAAAATATGTACATATATTTTTTTAGATTAAAATTTTACACTCTATCTCTTTAAAAATTCCTTTAATTCTATTGGAATAATTAGTTAAACATTGCCTCCCCTGTTTGAATAAAGACGTTTTCAACTCCGTAACAAGGGAATAGAAGATATAACCAACACATTTAGGAGGCGAAAATATGACAGACAAAAATAACAAAGAAGGATTACGTGAATTTGAAAGAAAAATGCAAAATGAGCAAGAAAAGCCTAAAAATGCATTTGATAAAGGACGTAAACCCGATCAACAAAACCGCCTAAAGGATCAAGAAACTAGATTACCTTAAAACAAATAATGAACAAAAAGAACCCAGTCTTATGACTGGGTTTACTTTTGGTTGTTAGATTAAATTTGATAAGCTAACAAGTTTACATACCTATTGTTTTTAAAAGATGAGATTGTTTATTAATATACATCCTTAGCAGCTTAAAATTGCATTTTTTTATGTATTTAATATACTGTTAAAATATAGGAATTTAAAGTATTTTAGGGGAAATGTTCTTTTATGTATAAAATTAACGCTGTTTCTAAACTGTTAGATATGCCTTCTGTTACCATTCGTTCATGGGAAACTCGCTATCATGCCATTACTCCCAAACGTACCGAAACAGGTCACAGAATATATACTGAGGAAAATATAAATGATTTAAAATGGCTTAAAAAGCAGGTTTATAACAATAAAATGAGCGTAAGCCAAGCTGTCCAGCTTCTGAAAGTTCAAAAAGATAATAGTACCTTCAAGCAGGGACAATCCAACGACAACACATTAAAACAAACCTTCTCCATGCAAGTTAATGAAATTTTTAATGCAGTTTTGCAATTTGATTCTGAAAAATGCAATCAGCTTTTTGATTTATACTTTTCCCAGTTTCACTATAAGACAGTCTTTTATTCTATTATAGTCCCACTTATGTATAGGGTAGGTGATGCATGGGAGCAGGGAGAATTGTCTGTTATTAAGGAGCATATGATCAGTAATATTGTGCTTCAGCGCGCCATTAATTTTTTTACGATTTTCCAACCATCTCCTGTTTTACCCAAAGTTTTGGCAATTTGCCCGGAAGGTGAACACCATCAACTCGGATTGATCCTGTTTACACTCTTTTTAAAAGAGCAACATTATCCGGTCTATTATATTGGTGCCGACACACCACTCGATGGGTTAGATCAATTGATTGAGGAAAAAGATATTAGAATAGTTGCTATTTCAATTTCCAGCGATAAACACGAAATGACAGTCCAAAAATATATAGATGCCGTTTCTAAGCAAAATCCACAGATTAAATTTATCGTTGGTGGGCTAGGAATTAAAGAAAGCAAACAACAAGGTCTTCGTTGGAATATATCTCCATCTGATAAGGATTGGCTACAGATTATGAACGAAATCAATTAATGATCCTAAAATAAAATAGCCATTCACGCCCCAATTTATCGAAATTGGGGCGTTTTTGCCTTCCCTTAACCAAATTTACCTGCAATTCAATTATTTGCTATTATTATATATTTCTTATACATTATTTATATATTAACTATATTTTCAATATGAATTATGTGAGGATGGGGATGCATGTTTTTAGCTTGGAATGAAATTAAAAATAATAAACTACGTTTTATTTTAATTATTGGGGTTTTAACACTCGTTTCTTATCTTGTCTTCTTTTTATCCGGATTAGCTAATGGGCTTGAAAACCTTAATAAGGAAGCCGTTGATAAATGGGATGCAAATGGGATTATTTTGACAGATGAATCAGATATTACACTCCCTCAATCAAGTATGGAAATTGGTGATTTTGAAGGTAATGGTACTGATGAGTATGCCGTATTATCTCAGTTTAACTCGATTGCAAAAGTAGATGATCGTAAATCAAATGTCTCTCTTTTTGGAATTCGTGAAGATGAATTTATCATGCCAGAGGTAACTGAGGGGAAATCTTTTAACAAAGCTGGTGAGGTAATCGCTGATGATTCTCTTAAGGATGAGGGATTTAAAATTGGTGACGAATTGAGCCTTTCTTCCACCGATACCACTCTTACCATCACTGGATTTACAGAAGACGCAAAATTCAATGCTGCTCCAGTCTTGTACGGATCTCTAGAGACTGTTCAAGAAGTTCGTTTCGGTGATGCTGCAAAACAAAAAGAAGACCAAATTAGCGGCTTCGTCATTCGTACAGATAACTTAGACAACGTCACTGTCGATGATTCTCATAAAGTTGTATCTACACAAACATTTATCGAAAATATGCCCGGATATTCTGAACAAAACTTAACTTTAACCTTTATGATTTATTTTTTATTTATTATATCTGCCGTTATCCTGGCAATTTTCCTTTATGTATTAACGATTCAAAAAATTAGTATTTTTGGAGTTATGAAAGCTCAGGGTATTTCTAACAGCTACTTATCAAAATCAGTGATCGCGCAGACCTTTATTCTATCTTTGGCAGGCGTAATTGTCGGTTTTATTCTAACCCTTATAACGGGTTATTTCTTACCCGCTGCCGTTCCTGTTGCCTTTAACTATATAGACATGCTGATTTACGGTGTAGTCCTGATTGTTGTATCCATATTGGGAGCACTATTCTCTGTTCAAACCATTGTTAAAATCGATCCTTTAGATGCGATAGGAGGTTAATATAGTGGCATTATTGGAATTAAAAGAAGTCAATAAAGTCTTCAAATCCGGTCGTACAGAAATTGAAGCTCTAAAAACGACTAACTTTACTGCTGAAGCAGGAGAATTAATTGCTGTTATCGGTCCCTCTGGTTCCGGGAAAAGTACATTTCTAACCATTGCAGGTGGGCTTCAAGCACCAAGCAATGGTGAAGTTTATGTAAACGGCCAAAACTTGACTAACTTTAAGGAAAAAGAGCGAGGAGCTGTCCGATTAAAAGAAATAGGCTTTGTTTTGCAAGCTTCTAACCTTGTCCCCTTTCTTACAGTAAATCAGCAAATGCAATTACTGGATAAAGTAAAAAAAGGCAATATGCAGCCAGAACAACTTCAGAACCTTATTGATGCACTGGGAATTGAAGATCTGCTTAACAGTTTCCCATCTGATCTATCCGGCGGTGAACGTCAGCGTGTTGCAATCGCTAAAGCCTTATATACTGATCCAAGTATCATTCTCGCCGACGAACCAACTGCTTCCCTTGATTCAGACCGGGCCTTTGAGGTCATGGAAATGTTAAAGGCTGCTACGACTAATCGCGGGAAAACAACGATTGTGGTTACACATGATACTAGACTGATCGATTATTGTGATAAAGTTTATAAAATCGTTGACGGGACACTTACTCTAGAATCAAACAGATAAATTCCTCTCTCTATCCATGCAATAGTATAGAATTTGAGCATCTCCCCTAATGAGGTGATGCTCTTTTTATTGCCAACTCCCTACTTATCCATATCCAATCCTGTTTAATTTCCAGTGAATTCCGACTATTACTAAAATGTTTAAGCTTGCCTGCTAAATTGGTATATAAAACTACTATATTAAAAAAACGATAGAAAAGAAGGAAAGAGGCATACAAAATGGAATCTTCCATAAAGAAAAAACGACCTATATTTAAGCATAAAAAGAAAAGAAAATTAAAGCGGAATTTAAAATCACGGCATTTAACGATGATTTCTCTCGGAGGAACCATTGGAACTGGTCTTTTCCTTGCCAGTGGAAATACAGTTCATACAGCTGGACCCGGTGGTGCACTTGTTGCTTATAGCATTGTCGGTATAATGGTGTACTTTTTAATGACTAGTCTTGGAGAAATGGCTGCTCATATGCCAGTTGCCGGGTCATTCAGTATTTATGGAGAGAAATTCGTTGATCCCGCTTTTGGATTTGCACAAGGTTGGAATTATTGGTATAGCTGGGCCGTCACAATAGCAGCAGAACTCTCTGCGATTGTGTTAATTATGAAATTTTGGTTTCCGAATAGTCCTTCAGCTTTATGGAGCGGATTATTCTTGCTCATTATCTTTCTGTTAAACGCACTCTCCGTTAAAAGCTTTGGAGAGTCTGAATATTGGTTTTCATTAATTAAAGTTATAGCTATTATTATTTTTATTGGTTCAGGTGTCTTAATGATATTCGGAATTATGGGTGGAGAAGCAATAGGATTCAAAAACTTCACCGTTGATGATGCACCTTTTAATGGAGGAATAATGGCTATTTTAGGTGTCTTCATGGTAGTTGGCTTCTCATTTCAGGGGACAGAACTAATTGGAATTACAGCCGGTGAAAGTGAAGATCCCGGCAAAACTATTCCTAAAGCAGTCAATTCAGTTTTTTGGAGAATCATAATATTCTTTATCCTATCTATTTTAGTCATTGGTCTTGTTATTCCGTATACTAGTCCAGAGTTGGCTGCAACTGATAATGTGGCAAAAAGCCCCTTCACTATTTTATTTGAGCGCGCTGGCTTTGCCTTTGCTGCATCTATTATGAACGCAATTATCCTGACTGCCATTCTTTCAGCAGGTAATTCAGGAATGTATGCAGCAGCCCGAATGCTATGGAACTTAGCAGAAAGAGGTCATGCTCCAAAATTCCTTGGAAAATTGAGCAAAAAGGGTGTACCAGTCAATGCCTTAATTGCAACAGGCCTGGTTGGCTGTTTGGCATTTTTAAGTTCATTTTTCGGAGATGGTGTAGTTTATGTCTGGCTCATTAATGCAGCTGGTTTATCTGGATTTATCGCATGGCTTGGCATAGCCATTAGCCACTATCGTTTTCGCAGAGCATATGTGGCTCAGGGATATGATTTAAATGATCTACCTTATAGAGCAAAATGGTTCCCGTTCGCACCGCTCACCGCTGCTACACTATGCATCCTGATCATTCTTGGTCAAAATACTGATGCTCTAATTGGCGGACCTATTGATTGGTATGGCTTAATGGTATCCTACATCAGTCTTCCACTATTTTTGATTCTGTGGTTTGGATATAAATTTGTTAAGAAGACAAAAGTTGTCTCATTAATGGAAATGAATGTTAAAAAATAAAGGTATGATATGAATAAAGAACCTCCAGTTATCAATGGAGGTTCTTTTTCTATTATGTATTGGATGAAGACAAACCATCCACACCTTCTCTTCTATTCCTCAAAACAAAATAGCCTAACAGCCCGTGATAAAGTCATTTCATGTCATTAGTAACAGTTAACATATTGCATCTGTTTCCTCATGTACGTATTTTCAGGTTTAGCTTTAAGGATTTCTTGATAAGTCTGTGAATAATCCACCTTGATATGTGGAATCTTACCTAAAAGTGGGCCTGTAGTAAGGAGACAACTATGAAACACAGAATAAGAAATTTTTTCTCATTATCAGCTAATTCTTTAACCATGGGAATGATTCTGGCCTTAGTGGGTGGATTTTTAGATGCTTATACATACGTGACAAGAGACGGAGTATTTGCGACAGCACAAACAGGAAATACTGTTCTATTTGCAGTGAGAGCAGCCAGTACAAAATATGGAGCAGCCATACAAAATGTTCCACCTTTCTTAGCTTTCATTGCCGGAGTTTTAACAGCCGAATACATAAAAGATAAACACGAGATGCACAGACGAGCTGTTTTATTATTGGAATGTGCCATTTTATTTATTGTTGGTTGGTTACCAGGAAGTGTTCCCAATATGATTGTCACGATGAGCATTGCCTTTGTATCCTCTCTGCAAATTGCCACCTTTAACAAACTGGAAAATTGGAGCTATAATTCGACCATCACAACCGGAAATTTAAGAACCGCTTCTTCGGCTTTTTACGGTGCATTCGTAGAACACAATTCGGATTCAATGCGAAAATTTAAAGGGTTTGCTGCTATTATCCTCTCCTTTATATCCGGTGCCTTAATCGGGACCTATACCAGTATCCATATGGGGAATACGTCTATCTGGATCGCTGCTGGAATTATTCTTTTCATTGTTATTTTATATCCTAGAAACAAGGTAATAACTGAAGACAATGATAGATCATAACCCCTATAATAATTCAATACCTGTCACAAAACTTGCCCTTCTGATTACAACAAAAGGGCTTGCATATTGAGGATAAATCACAAAAAGAAAACAGCTGCATCTATACAGCTGTTTAATCTTATAAATAAATTAAAATAAACTATCAGTATTTTTCAAGCGAGATCTTAGCTTAAAACATAGCTCTCTCGCATTTCATTTTCCTCTATTCCTACCATAATCTTTCTATTCGGTAGATCTTTTTGTAAATTTCCGTCAACCATATATATTTTCCAATCACCATGCGGAATATAAATGGCATTACTGTCAAAAAACATATCTTTGTCTTTATTATAGAAATAAACAAAGCATTTTTCTGTTTGTTTGGTATGAAGATTTTCTACTTCGAGAGTAACTTTATTGTATTCATTTTCGGGATTATTTTCACTGATAAATCCCTCCATTGCATCCATTGCCTTCATAGTATCCTCATAACAATCTTCGTTAATGACCATTATTTCCCCTAATACTACATCTTCACCAGGTGTAATAGCAGGGTATCCTTTATATGGCATATGATATAATTTCATATTTTCTAACTTGGCTTCTTTTCTCTCAATAACCTTATTAGCTAAATACTTATTATAATTGAAAAACCCTTCTCTTAAACTTCCATAAACAAAAAGATTGATCCGTTTCATTAACAAATCTCTCCGCCGATTGCTTTTATGTCTTCGTCATAGATAACGCAAGCTTCAATAGCCAATTCTAAGCCTTTAACAATATCATTTAAAGACATAAACGGAGTATTTTTCTTATCCATCACTTGTGAAGTCATATATGGAATGTGAATAAATCCACCTTTTATATTCGGATACTTCTTATCAATCATATACAGAATTCCGTACATAACATGGTTACATACAAATGTTCCGGCTGTATTTGATACCGTTGCCGGGATGTTATGTTCATTCATATGCTTAACCATAGCTTTTACTGGTAAATTTGAAAAATAAGCTGGTTGGCCATCTGATTCAATAACTGTATCGATTGGTTGATTTCCTTCATTATCTTTAATTCGATAATCATCCAGATTAATAGCAACTCTTTCAGGAGTGATATCAAACCGTCCTCCTGCCTGACCTACCGATATGACAATATCAGGCTTGTGCTGCTCTATAGCATTCTCTATAGCTTTAACAGATTTAGTTTGAACCGTAGGTATAATGACTTTAATAACATCAGCTCCGGCTATTTGATTGCTCACCATTTTAACAGCTTCTTCAGCCGGGTTTACTGGTTCTCCTCCAAATGCATCAAACCCCGTTAGTAATACTTTCATCACTTATTCTCCTATTGTACGTTTTTTATCTTAAAAGCCCCAAAAATACATCATAACTATATGAACAACTAATAATGTTAAAGCGATTGGAGCTTGAGCTTTTATGACTGAATTCTTATCTTTAAGTTCAAGCAATGCGGCTGGTAACATATTGAAGTTGGCAGCCATCGGTGTTAATAATGTTCCACAGTATCCAGCTGTTAATGCTAGAGTTCCACAGATAAGAGGATCTCCGCCAATAGCAAATACAAACGGTACACCAATTCCAGCAGTTATTACCGCAAATGCAGCAAATGCATTACCCATGATAGCTGTAAAGATAGCCATACCTACGCAATAAGTTGCTACACCTATAAATGCATTACCTGTTGGGATAACATTTGAAATAATAGAGGCGATCTTATCACCTACACCTGCAGTCGTAAATAATACCCCTAATGAAGCTAATAATTGAGGTAGAATAGCAAATGATCCGATTGATTGATACATTCTATTAGTATCCTCTAATAGCTCTTTAGAAGTCGCCTTAGTTAAGACAAACGTAAATATTAAAGCAAATGCGGATGCTATACCAATCGCTACAGTTCCAGGGAAACTTGTAAATTGAGCCACAAGCATAGCTATAACTGCGATAGACAGCGATGGAATGAAAATTTTCAAGCCTAATTTTTCTGCTTTTAAGTGCGCAAATGTCTCTTCTAATTGTTTTAACGTTCCAATATTTATTTGCTTAGTTGCCGACAATACTGCGATAACAACTACTAAAATACCTACTATCGTACTTGGAATATAGTTTCCCAGTATGAAAATAACCGCTAATATCCCCCAAAACATAGCTGTACCGATTCTTGTTTTGTGGTTTTTATCCTTTAAGGTAAACACCATGGTAACTCCCATGAATAAACCGATCATGATATAAAATGTTTCTAATAAAATATTAGAGAGTTGCGCTATATTCATTATTGGTCACCTCGTCCTTCTCCATATTTTCACTAGAATACTTTTGCTTCATTTTTCTATCGAATAATATATTTTGAGCAGTCCAGAATATAAATGCAATAGCCGCAATTGGTATTGCAACTTTCGCTACTTCAAGTGTGTCTACCTGCATGCCGAGACCTTCCAATGTAGAAGCAATTAAAAGTACACCTGAATTTGCAATAAATACATTTTGCGCAAAGAAATTACCGATATTATCAGATGCTGCTGAGTACGATTTTATTTTTTCAATATCTTTTTCGTCGACTTGATCTCCATACTTAGCAACGGCTGCACCTTCTGCCATCGGGCTTACTAAAGGTCTAACAAATTGTGGGTGGCCACCAAGTGTTACCCCCATACCAATTGTTATTTCTCTTATTAATGTGTAACCACTTAGTAATTTTCCTGCCGATAAGCTGCTTGCTTTCTTAATAAGCATAACTGCCTTTGCTTTTAATCCATATCTTTCACTCAACCCAATAACAGGAATGGTTATCAAAAATAAACAAGTTACTCTATTTGATACAAATGCTTCTCCAAGTGTATTGAGTATTTCTACGATATTCATATTTGCCACTAGTCCAGTAGAAATACCCGCTGCTACTACTACTGCAATAGTATCTAACTTTAAGGCAAATCCAATTATTATAATAATGATCCCTATTAGCTCCATTCTCTACTCTCCTGTTCCAACAAATTGTTATTCTACAATAATTTATAATTATATATTCATCTTCTAATATTGTAAATAAGAGGTGTAAGATACTTTAAAGTTTTAATTGGGTAAAGGAGTAAAATATGGGTATTGTCATTGAGAATACATGAAATAATACAAAGAAAAAAGCTTTGCTACATAAATTTTGTAACAAAGCTTGTTCTACATTATTATTTAAAAATAGTTTTTAAAAGTATCTTGTACATATAGTTCGCTTCTTTAAATGTAAAATTAATGATTGCCCATTTTCCCTTTCCATTCAACTACATAATCATCTAGTACATTTTTTAATTCTTGGCCAATATGTGTGTAGTCTTTATCATTTAAATTAGCAAGAGATACGCGAATGGACCACACTGGTGCTAAAAACCCTTCCCCACTTAATAAGACAATGGATGATTTTTCTGCTAAGCGGTATAAAATATCAACCGGTTTATAATTCTCTTTCAGGTAATCAAAAAACCCTTTCTCAAAATGATGATTACACCAGATTTCCAAATCAATCTCTGTATAATAATCTGCGTCGTTAGGCAAATGTTTCTTAGGTAAACCTAATCCTTCGTATAATAAATTCATTCTTCGATGTAAAATCTCCATTGTTTTTTGCTTATATTCATTTCTCGTATCGAGCATGGAGAATATTGAGAACAACGCCATTTGTACTTGTTGAGGAGTAGATAATCCAGCTGTGTGGTTCATCGCAACATCTCTACTATCTGCCACTATTCGATCTATAAACTTGAGATTATCTGGATCCGGTGTAAGGGTAGCATACCTTTTATTGAGAATACCTTTCTCTTCTTCTGGTAACTCATTCATTAATTTATCAAAGATATTGGATTGATTTATGGCAATTATCCCCAATCGCCAACCCGTCACACCAAAGTATTTTGAAAATGAATACACTCCAATTGTATTGGATGGTAAATCGACAATTAGAGAGCGGAAACCTTCAACAAAAGTGCCGTACACATCATCTGAAATAATAATAAGATTTGGGTTATCATGATTTACAATTCGAATAATCTGTTCAATGGATTCCTTATTCATTGAAACGGAGGGCGGATTGCTCGGATTTACTAAAAAGAGTGCTTTAATATCCTTATCCTTTAACTTTTCTAATTCCTCAACTGGATATTGCCATGTATGCTGTCCTTCATTGTCTAATGCAGATGCTTCAATTTTTACAAGCTCGTAATCATTCCTAGGAAGTTCTGGAATCTCGATATACGGTGGAAAAATCGGAACCATCACTGCAATTTTTGAGCCTTTAGGCAGTAAGTAATTTTTATATAACGTATCGAATACATAGCACATGGCTGCTGTCGCCCCTTCAACAGCAAATAAATCAAACGGACCAGATGATGTATTTTCACCACACAACTCTTTTATAAAAAAATCAAGCACAACTTGTTCAGTTCTAACAAGCATTCGATCCGGATTTGGATAATTATCGCCAATAATCCCATCTACTAATTCATAGATCCATGTATCTGGTTCAAACTTTTTAATGGTGATGCCGTAATCAATGATTTCTTTTAGTAATTGGATCCCTGGCGCTTGCTGATTTTCCTCTACATATTGATGAAAACGTTCTGCTATTCCTATCCGACTAGGCATGCCAGCTAAATCACCTTCATCCCATATGCGTCTTGATTCAGTGATAGCAAATTGACCAAGTGTGAAAAAAGCTTCTCTAGGAGTAGCTGCAATCCAATTAGGATTACCACGGCCCGCATCCAGCATTGCTCTAGTCATTCTCTTTTTTCCTTTAGCGAGATCAATGAGTTTATCTTTTAATTCGAACGGACTTATTTTCTCTAATTGAAGACTTTCTCTTTTTAGTTCATCCATCAAAATCCTCCTAACAAACTGTATCCATAAGAAAAGTATTCCACAAATAAACATGGAATATTATCGGACTCGGATATTTCTCTTGGGTAACAGATTATTCGGGGGAAAGAAGAGTATAAAAGTCAAATTGTTCTCTTTAACCTATTAGAAAAGCCTCCATATTCTAAATATGGAAGCCGCTTATCCTACTCTCTTTTTCTAAACAGATGTCATCCCAGGACAACTTGGGTAAAACAGATAATTTTCGTTTGGACATCACTATATTAATTTCTTTATAACTGATTGCTGATAAAGGTAATAAATTTGAACAACTAAATACAAGCTGACTATAAAAAAGAAGGAAAGTTTGTTTATTAAACCAAAGATCGCCAATAGTAATAGTCCTATCCCAAATAATGAAGACATAAAATCAAATGCTTTTGATTTCGCATATTGTTTCAATTTAATATTCCTTTCATCATTTTCCTCTATTTGTTGCAACTTTGTTTTTCGTTTCGCATCTAGTATCTCGGTAAACCCTATGAGAGCTAGCAGCACCCCACTAAATAACATAGCAAACGGAACTAAATCTGGTCGAGTAAACACTGTAATAAATTCCTTCGGTTGAGTCAATTCAATGACAATCCCAATTATCAATAACCCACAGCCAACAATCGTTAATAACCAGTGAAGTTTATTATCCATTTATTTCCACCTCATATATAAAAATGTCCTCAATACTTAAATTGAAATAACGTGAATTTTAAAAGCTAAGAGGATGGATGGATTATATCTTCCATTTTCCAACGAGCCTATTGTTTGTCTAGTAATCTCCAAGACCTCAGCTAATTCCTCTTGTTTAATACCTTGCTTTCTCCCAATTTCCTCCAACCTATTTTTCAACTAATCACCCTTTCAAAATGTAAAGTATACTTTCCATTAATGTAACATAATGACATATTTGCGTAAAGTTAACTTGTTGTATACCTTATCTTATTATCTCTATTATTATTTGTTGACTTACACAGTCAAAATGTAGGAGACTATTATCCTCCGACCTCTAACATCATCGTAACCAAGGACATGTAAACGACCCTATCATTTTCCAAATTTTCATTGATAACGGTCAAATATATTATTGAGCACTTGACCTGCATTAGAAATAATTGGTAACTTCTAAGTGTTCACAGGTATTTCACGTCTATAATAAGGATTACTTAGCCAGGCCTTCTAGGTCTCCCCATCCTGCTTTAAGTTCGTTAATCCAAAAGGATATGGCTCACTTCTAGAAAAATAAAAAGACCAACCTGATACCTCTGGTTGATCTTTTAGCAAGATTTTTGGCGGCGACTATTAAATGTAAACATAAATATCCAATTAATAGAAGAAAATCCAAAACAGTACTACTATTTAGCTAACAGTTTTGGAATATTTAATTCCTTCCCATGTTTTTTTAAATGGTGTAATGTCTTATATGGACGGTCCTCCCACTTATATTTACTAATGACCAAACCTAAAGCCGCAGAAACCTTTGGAGCTGCATATGAAACCCCTGCATCATAATAATACGTTCCGTCAATGGACGTTGTTAAAACAAATTCCTTCTCAAACCATCCACCGTTAATCCACTCTTCTTGTCCATACGTATTTAAATACCTAAAATCTCCGCCAGGTGCGTAAACATCAATAAAATGCTTCCCATAATTACTAAAAATCGACCTTTCTCCCGTTGGTCCTGTTGAACCTACAGATACGACCTCGGAAATACTTGCAGGCATATCTACAACCTTCGGATTTCCGTAAATTGAGTCATCTACTAACAGATCTTGATAAAGATTACCTATTTCTTTTCTATTAGTTACATCAACCCCATCATTTCCTACTGCTGCAACGACAATGCTTCCCTTTTTATATGCATATTTAATGGCTCTTTTATAAGCCTTATATTCAGACTGGTCATTCTGACCATTACTATATTTTCCGGAAATGAGCATATATTCGCCTAAACTTAAGTTAATGATATCGGCATCATCTTTTGAAGCTTCGATTATAGCTTTTAAGATCCACTCTGTTTTGGCCGACTTCAAACCAAACACTCGATACGCACGAACACCGATTCCTGGTGCTGCGCCCTTCATCACACCATTTGCTGTAATTTGACCTGCAACCCCAGTCCCATGGCCCATTTTATCTTTAAAATCTTGAATATCACCAGTTTCATATGGCTCTGTGCCATTGTAACCATTCTTAGGAACCATATTTTTTGACCCTTTTACTAAACTACCAACTAAATCCGGATGATTAGAAGTAATCCCAGAATCGACAATAGCTATAATCGTACTTTTGTCGGCCTTTTGCATTTTAAAGCTTTTCTTGTTTCCTGTCACTTTCTGCATATCCCACTGCATATTCCAGACTAAATCATCATACTCATTTTGTAGAGATTCAGTATCTTTTGTAGACTTTACTATAGATGAAGAATAGACTTCCTCAATAATCGGAGATTCTTCCAATACGTCGGATTGTTTATCAGATATACTCTTTACACTCAGTAAATTAATTTCTGGTACGTCATATCTAACCTCTAAATTGTTTTTTTTAATAAATATATCAATTTCCTTTTCAGAAATATTTTCTTTGAATAAGATGGTCTTTTCGGTCTTTTCTCGCTCTTCAGCATGTATAGTTACACCTGCTCCAAAGCTAAGTGTTAATATGAACGAGAGTGTCGCAATTTTTTTCTTCATTTTGTCCTCCCTTTTCATTATATAAATGATAATAATATCCTCTTTGGCTAATTAGAGATTCATGATTTCCCATTTCAACAATGACACCCTGGTTCAAAACAATTATTTTATCAGCATTGATGATTGTATCCAACCGGTGAGCAATAACTAATTTACTGCTTTTAAATTGGTCTATGGAGCTTTTTATTTTCTGTTCGGTAATATTGTCTAGATTACTGGTCGCTTCATCTAAAACGATTAATCCAGGCTTGTTTAACAGGGCACGAGCAATAATCATCCGCTGTCTTTGCCCCCCTGATAAATTACCTCCTCCTTCAGAAATGATCGTTTCAAATTTAAGCGGTGTAGACATGATATCCTCATAGATTGCAGCCATTTTTGCGGCTTCTTCTACTTGCTCCTGAGAGACATCTGCGTTCATCATTATGTTTTCTTTTATCGTTCCATTAAATAGCTGTGCCTCCTGTAAAACGGATCCCACTGCGCTTCGCAATGAAGATAAGTGGTACTTCTCGATTGGGACATCATCGATTAAGATTTTTCCACCGGAAGTTTTATGCAATCCTAAAAGCAATTTGGCAATCGTGCTTTTACCAGACCCTGAAGGTCCTACAATAGCAACGGTTTCCCCAGGTTGTATCGAAAATGAAATTTTATCTACTATTTTTTCACCGAAAACATTATAGTTAAAATCCACATTTATGAATTCTACTTTTCCTGCTACCTTATTAACTTTCAATAAATAATCTTTTTCAACTTGTTCTTCCTTAGTCTTGAGCACATCTTCTATTCTACTAAAATACGACTTTATTGACACAATTTGTGTATAATGATTACCCAAAGAAACAACAGGTGTAATAAAGGCGGTGGCAATTGAACTAAAAGCAATAATGGTTCCTATCGTCAGTTCGTTATTCATCAGCATCCTGCTTCCTATCCAAAGAATGACAAGAGGTATGATCACTTGGATGGATGAGGTGACTGTATGAATCATCCCTTCCCAGATATTCAGTTTTTGCGTGCTCATTAATTGAGTTTGATAGTTAGTTTTCCACTTGTTGAATAGTTGGTTCTCGATTCCGAGTACTTTTACATCCAAAGAATTATGTACGAACTCCGTGACTAGTGACTGAACTTTTACTTTATCCTTAATATTCCTATCTACCAGATTGCGAATCACCTTGCTGTTGAAAAACAAAGCGATAATTAGGACTATAGTTAAAAATAAGAGCAGCACCGTAAGTTTCGGAGAGAAAATGAACATAATAATTGAATAGGTGATAATAAGTAAAACATCGATAAATACGGTAATTAATATAGTCGATAAGATATCGCGAATATAAAAATTAGAATTCGTTCTGAAAATAATATCCCCACTCGTCCTATTGTCAAAAAAGGAAAAAGGAAGATGAACTAGCTTACTCATAAAATCAGACATAATCGAACGATCTAAAATTGTTTCCGTGCGAGACAAGATCCAAACTCTTAAACTCGTTAACAATAGGTAAGAAAAAAAGATACCTATTACCATTAATCCTGTCATAGCAAACATGGATTTATCCTTTTGAATAAGAATAGAATCCGTAAACCATTTTGTAAAAAGGGGAACGGTAATCATGACTCCCTGCAAGAATAAAGTGAGAAGTAAGATACCGAACAAAAGGTTTTTATGTTTTTTTAAATACTGAAAAATGATGTTCTTTTCCTGTTTCTTTCGCTCAACAAATGCAGTTGATGGCGTTACGGTCAAGGCATATCCTGTAAACTTTCTTTGAAATTCATCCTGTGACAGCTTCATCTTTCCTTTAGCAGGATCGACAATCCTATAATGCTTTTTCGTCACTTTTTCTAAAATCACAAAATGAGTATCTTCCCAATGGAGAATGACAGGTAGGTTCAGAGAATGGATTTGCTCAATATTCACCTGATAGGCTTGTGCTTCCATCTTTTTTTTCGTAGCGATTTGAACCAAGTTTAAAAATGAGTAGCCTCCACGAGGAGAGGGGAATTCATCGCGCAATTCATTTAAACTTATCTGATGATTGTAAAAGTTAAGTAACATCGCCATACAAGCCAATCCACATTCACTGAATTCCATTTGTTGAATAAAATTTACCTTATTCATATTATCATCTCACTTTACCGATTGAGGTTAGGACAATCCTAAGAATTTCTTGTTGATTCGGATCTAATAACTCGCCTGTTTTTGATAAGCCCTTTTCAAGCTCTGCTACCATTTGTCCATTCTTGTTATTTTGTTCTTGTATGATTGCCTGGGCTATCGTATAAAAAGCCTCACCATACCAAAAGGTAATCTTCTGCAGTTCTTGGTAACCATTATCTGAGAGTTTCTCGTTCATATAGAATTCCACTAATGTTTTATAAAAATTAAGAATCTGTCTTAGCAACTCCTGTTCCTTTCCTACCTCAATTTTATCAAGCCCAGCTTGAAGGGCTTTATTCCCTTTCTCTGGACGATGGGTAGCCAGATAATAATGCAGTAGCAGAAGCGTTATACTAAAGACATCATCAGGCTTAGAAGTATCTTCCATTTTCATCTTCAACCAGAGAATGTCTTGAGTTGTAAGTTGTTGGATGGGGCTGTGATAGAATGATTGTAACTGACTATCGCTTCTTACCTCCTCATCTGTTTGTTTGGCAATTCGCAGAATATTCCACCCGTCTGTTCCTTCAAATGGAATCACAGTGGCAACTAAGATCATGAAATTCAGAATGATGAAATAAGGCAATACATCACTGAAACTCCCTTTCTCCCAGTCCAACATGACGTATAAAAAAGAAGACACGGTAAGCAAGAAAAGATTTACTAATGGTCCGCCAGCATAATACCAGATTTTTCTTTTCCTAATCTTACCTTCATACAGGCTGTCATCAAAATACATTTTCGTCACTCCAAAAGAAAGCGGCAGGCTGTTGTTTAACTCACATCTTATTTTTCCCTCTCTTTTCGTCAGCAAGACAAATAAAAACGCGAGGAAATTAAATTTCATATTCAATAAGGTACCAAACAGCCAATGCCCCAGTTCGTGGAAGCCAATCGTAATAATGAGCATAACTGCTATTTGACCAATTAATAAATAAAGGGTGTCAGCTGTCACTAAATACAGAAAGGCTAATAAGAAAACTAGACAAACCACACAGAATAATGGGTGAAGAACTAAATATTTTATGTTAGGCATATTTTCTAAAATATTCTTCAAGTGTTTCACATTCAAATAGTCTATTTTCATCCCAGTATCTGTATTCAAAGTGGTCCTTAGCATAGCCAGTCAATACCATTTTCAATGTATTGAAGGTTGTTTCTTGTTGATTCGTAGGCTTACATTCGTAGTTTTCGTCACAAGCAATGAGTAAGGCATCAACTGTTTCCTCGATATACGCTGCCCGTAAAAAATTTTCTGAATTAATGAAGTTAGCTTTATATAAAACGGAAGCACCCATAAAAGTTAAGGTTTTATCTAAATAATCCGAAACAAAGTGGGAGCCATTACTTTCGGCTGTTGTAATTACGATCCCGACCTTTTTCGCCAATTTATATAAATGGCTCCAATAGGACAAGCGATCCACTAGTACCTTCATATCTGAAGAAACATTATGGGCGTATACCGGGCTGGCTAAAATCACAATATCTGCTTCACTCATCTTCTGCTTAATCTCCGCCCCAGCATCTTCAGCCGTTAGTTCACTTGGACATTTCCCATGGTTAAAACAGCCCTTGCAACCAGTAGAAGGATTTAAATGAGAATTTAATGGCGAATAAAGCTCAATCATTAATTCAATTTTCCCTTCTGCCTTCTTTTTGAAATTTTCGAGTATTTCATACGTATTTTGGTAGAGCCTTGATTCCGGATTACGTGATCCTATATACACAAAAACCTTTTTCTTCATGACTTATCACCCTCACCCTCTTTAAGATAATACGGATGGAACCTTTCTTGGGCTGAATAAACGTAAATATTGATAACCTACCCCAGCAAGACCAGTAAACAATGTTACATCAGGATATTCTTCCGTATCCATTAGTTTGTAGCAGCCATTGGCCTCTTTTAAGTTCTTTATGGTTAAGCCAATTTTTCTAGCCAATTCTATGTCCCGAGGATCAGAGGAAGATAAAAACAAATCTGTAATCCCCATATTTCCATGACACAGACTGTCATTATTCAAAAATGCTTCCTTCTGCAATTCACTTTGAAGTTTAGCTATTTCTTCAACAAGTACATCTGCATCCAAGAACGTATTTAACTCTCTTAAACCGATAACGGTTCCTAGTGCACCGGTACACCAATGTTGTTTGTTATTAAAATGTTCTAAAGCAATGGGACTGGATTGAATTAATTTCTGTGCATATTCTTCATGCTTCTTCACTCGAGTTAGCTTGGCTAGTTTCATAATGGAAATGCCTATCCCTAAATTTCCGTGACCAAAACTGTTATCCTCTTTTATCTCATAGTTCTCGATGACTAAATCTGCGTATTTCATCGCAAGCTCAACATATTTTGGAATTAGAGTTTTAGTGTGTAGTCGGACCAAGGAATTAATCAGGCTCGCCACACCATTGATAAAATCGTATTCCTGAACCGATTCCGAATTTTCATCGATAATTTCCTCTATTCTCATACAATAATCATTGATATATTTGTAAATCTTAATTTTATCTTCAGCATAATCATCGATTAATGAAAAGGCATGTAAATATCCCGGATAACCTGTGAGCCCTAACTTAGCCTCAAAATTCAAATTTGGTTCGCATTGATTTAGAATTTTTTGGTAAAATATCTTATATTTAGTGTCATTCGTCACGTTATACATTTGGTTAAAGTAGAGATACATCCCTGCAATCCCATTATAAAAATCGTCATTCATCGGATTTAACGACCATTCATTTTCGGAAACATTGTAAGGGATAATCCAATTAACCTTATCAATATTGATTGATTTCTCCATGATCCGGTCAGCAATTTTCACGGCCTCTTGCAAAAATTCACTTTTATCAACTGAACCATTAATATGTATTAAAGGTTCAGAAAAACCTAATAGACCTTTATTAAACTCTCTTTTAGTAGTAGAAAAGTCTCCAAAGCTCAAAGAAATGATTGAAAGCTGCCTTTTTAATTCCTCATGAGATAATTCATCAAGAGACGATACCAAATAGTCATACGGAGTATAGTCGTAATAACCTCTCACATAATCATTCAAGGAACCCTCTAAATCATGTTCAGTTGTGATATTATAGAAAATCGGAATATCATTATCCATCATATCTTTGGTTTCTAGCTTGATAATTTCCTTATCTGCAAAAGGAAAAGCCCACATATTTTCAAGTGCCTTTTCACGATCAAGCATGTCGGTTAACATTTCAGGATGCTGCATATGCATAAGAATCGTGCCATATTGGCTAGTGTCCCGTAATAACACTCTGACCTTCAATTTCTCGAATTCTTCAATTACACCACTTGCTCGTAGTTTTTCTTTATTTTGTATGACCATGTTATAGACAAGTTCAAATCCAGCAATGATGCTTTTTTTAAAGGTTTTATAATTAACTGTGAGGGAATCCGCTTCTAAAAACGGTAAATTATTCGAACCTTTAAGCTTATAATCAAGATAATCGTATTTTAGTTGGTCTGTCCCTTCATTAACAGGCTGGAGTACTTTATAATTCAATACGCTTTCCCTGCCGTTTAACGCGCTTAAATCCAGTTTTTCCAATTTAACCCCATTGGTTGGTAAGAATAGTGTTCTTGTTACATGACGAAAGGTTCGATTTCGAATTTCCTTTAAGGTCAATTCTTCATTTTCTCCTGAAATCGGATTTTGTCGTTGAACCAGTGTTTCTAAATCTACAATAATCGGATGCGAACCATGAGAGATAAGATTTTCCATATGAATATCTGTCCCATTTAAAAGCTGGATAATCGCCATTAGTTGACCAAAGCGTTGATAAAATTCATCTACTTCAAACATATCCTGACAACTTTTGTACTCAATGAATTGTTCATATGCATGTTCTTCTTTTGACAAAGTAGGTAGGGTTTTCAGCTTTTTATATTTCGGTTCCTCAATGGAGTTCAACCAATTGACAAAACGATTATAAGCATGATTTATATATAGATTCTTTGGCTTATAAACAAGTTTAGGACCATCCTTTAAATGAAAAACAGTCACTGTTTTACCTTGTTGGTGAGTATCTCCTTCCCCAAATTTGATTGAATTTATTTCCAATCGGTCAATACCGAAGGTTTTTTTTATTTCATCTGAATCCACTTCAATATTACGGATCATTTCTTTTATATTTTTCAAATAGAATTGTGTACGCGTTGAAAGAAGCCTAGTTAAGACTATGTATTTGTCATAAAATACATTTAATTTTTCTTTAGAATTATAACCTCTAATAAAGTACAAAAATCTTTCTTCAGGAGTGTCTCCTTTAAGTAAACCTTGTTCTCGTTCAAGGTTAAGTTCAAGGACAATCGTACGATAGGCGATATCTGACAATTCGGTTTCTAAAAACGCAAAAATATCGTTCATTCCATTCTCAGTTAGCAGCGATTGGTATCTATTTTCACTGAAAAACTGATTCAATAACAAAAAGGCACTTTTCAAAAATGGACGTAATAAATGCAGGAAGTTATTGTATTTATAATCATTTGGGGTAACTAACTCCATTCCCGCTAAAAAGAATTTGTACCATTCCGAATTTCTAGAAGCAAGTGTGTATTTCTCTTTTAGCTCTTCAGGAGGGTTATAATCGACCGCATGCGAAAATAGAATTTTTTTATATTGTTTCACTCTTAATGATTCATTGAAAGTTTGCTCAGAAATGATTGACATCTCTTGTCTCCAACGAAATAGAGCTGTATTGTTTTCAGTGATTGATGAGTCTTCTAAAATATTATATCTTTCATCAATTGTTAAAGCTTTATGTAAGTTAATCATTATGGTTCCTCAATTCAACTAATATTTATGAGTATTCAAGTGTTAAAAGAGCGACTAACTTTAATCGCTCTTTCTCCTTTACCTAGTTATTTATTATCTTTACCGCATTTGAATGCAGCTGATCCAAGATAACTACCAATGAATGAGGCTAACGCTGTGCATACTAATGATGACCTAACATCTGCATCACTACCTGTTCCACCGTAAATTACATTCATTTCATCTAAACTAATTTGTTTTAAACTTTGTCCAACCGGACTCTCATTCACAAACGTATCTCTCAACAAGACTTGCCTCCGATCTAAGTAATTGTTCATTACTCCTTATATAATTGGAAACCATTGAGCTAATAAATCAACCTAAACAGTCTTTGTTATAACTTACAATTCCACTAATTGCAGATATACCTCCACCAATGCATGCCTTTGAACTTTTGGCTACAGACCGAATTACTGCTGATGCAACCGGTGTCCAACGCGGATCAACATCAGATGCCCCATAAATCTCTGACATTTTGTTCATATCAAGTGATTTTAACCCTTCCCCACATGTTGAATTCATTAACATAATCTCTTTTTCTGTCATTTCTATTCCTCTCCTTTGAGTATTATTGTTCGACAATTAAACTATTAATGTTTTAAATAGTTACAAAAAACAAGTGATAATTTACCTGTGAACAAGTTAAATATTACCAGAATTACCATTAGTAATCTACAGAAAAATCAAAAAATAGTAAATAATCACTATATTTACTATAAAAATAGAAAGTGATCGATAATTTTATCTTTAATCTAACCCTATATATATGAATTTATATCCTGTAAGCTAATATGGTGTTGCAGGAATTGGTGTAGGGGGTCCCTGGCATTGTAAACAAATCAGGCACTATAGGCACTATCTACCTAGGATGGACTAATATCGCATTAAAACAAGAACTTGAGGCATTATGCAATGTTCCTTTTTTAGTTGAGAACGAAGTAAATTCCGGTGCGTTTGGTGAGCAGCAATTCGGTGTAGGCCAGAACTATCAAAAACATCATAAATGTCAGTGCTGGAATCGGAATTGATGTTATTTTGAACAAAGAATTATATCAAGAAAAAAATGGTTATTAAGGCGAGGTCCATATGTTCATTAAACTAAACGGAAAAACATGCAGCTGTGGCAGTCGGGGTTGTTATGAATCATATGCTTCAGAAAATGCATTGTTGGACTCGGCAAAAACAGATTCGTTGGAGGCATTGATTAAAAAGCAAAAGAATGGGATGAAACGGCTATTAGCCACTTTGAAGAAATTGACCAGTATCTAGGATACGGTATTAATAATATTATAAACATCTTTAACCCTAACCAGGATGTCATCGGAAATTGGTTAGCCATGGTAAAGGAATGGATGAGTAACCAATCCTGAGTACGATTGAAAGCCAAGCTATTTCCTATCTTCAAAATGAACTGCAATTTAATTTTTCAGAGCTCGGCATATATTCGACCGCATTAGGTGTATCGGCGTTCGTGGTAGAAAACTTTATCACGGGAGAAGCAAAAACTTTATAGATACTTAGAGGGTTTTTGCTCTTTCAAGCAACCTGTTGGATGTAACTTTTTAATGGTCAAGCCTAGAAGCACTATCCAAACTTTAGAATACTTGAGAGGCTTAAAATAAGTGTATCGTCCCTTCTGGAAAACTAGAAATCCGCCATATTTTCTAGATCCGGAAATATGGCAGCCGTTCTAATTATCTCTGTTTTGCTAAACGAATAACATTCCAAGACAACTTTGGCAAAACAGATAATATTTTGCCATTATCACATTTTGCATTCCCATTTGAATGTGGTTTTACTGTCTCTTTATCGACTGAATTGGTCTGTTTAATATTTTCATTTTCCAGGACAATATGCTCTATAACTTGATACCCATTAAAATTACGTATATCAACCTCTAACTCCAAGCCTTCTTCCAGGTGACGATTTACTGCAAAAATCGTTAAAGTGTCTTCGCTTTCATTATAAACCGCTGTTGATTCTAAATACGGAACATCTGTAAAGTCTTTGCTATCGTATTTAGCACTAGTGATAATAGGATTCAACGATATTCCTCGCCCATAAACTGACGTATGCATATAAGGATAAAATGTGGTTTGCTTCCAAGCAGGTCCGTTATTTTCAGTCATAATAGGAGCAATAACATTCACTAACTGCGCTAAACAGGCTATTTTAACTCGATCTGCATGCTTCAATAAAGTAATCAACATGCAGCCAACTAATAACGCATCTTCAAAATTATAAATGTCTTCTAATTGTGGAGGCGCTATGCTCCATGGTTCAATCAGTTTGTCTTGTTCATTACTGTGATACCAAACATTCCATTCATCGAAGGATAGATTAATCGTTTTCTTACCACGTTTTTTAGCCTTTATATAATCAGCAATGGAGATAACGGACTTAATGAAATCATCCATTTCTAGAGATAACGCTAAATAATTTGATAATTCATTATCATGATTCCCATAATATTGATGAAGAGAAATAAAATCAACATGGTCATATGTATAATCTAAAACTGTTGCTTCCCAATCAGCAAATGTAGGCATGTTGCGATTTGAACTTCCGCATGCAACCAATTCAATAGTGGGATCTACCCATTTCATCACCTTTGCTGCTTCCTGTGCTATTCTTCCGTATTCAGCTGCAGTTTTATGTCCAATTTGCCAAGGTCCATCCATTTCATTACCAAGGCACCATGTCTTTATATGATAGGGTTCTTTGACACCATGAGAGATACGTAGATCACTATAATAGGAGCCTCCAGGATGGTTGCAATATTCCACTAGATTTCTTGCAGCATCAATCCCCCTTGTTCCTAAGTTAACGGCCATATTTACATCTGCATTCACCAATTTAGCCCATTTCATAAATTCATTGGTGCCCATTTCGTTTGTTTCAGTAGTACGCCATGCTAAATCTAAACGATTTGGGCGTTCTTCTTTAGGCCCCACACCATCCTCCCAATTATATCCAGAAACAAAATTTCCTCCAGGATATCGGACTAACGGCACTCTTAATTCTTTTACTAATTCAAGAACATCCTTACGAAATCCGTTTTCATCAGCCTGAGGATGGTTTGGTTCATAAATACCACCATAGACAGCTCTTCCTAAATGTTCAATGAATGAACCATATATACGATTATCAATTTCAGCGACCTTAAAATCTTTCTCTAGAAACATATTTGCTTTATTGACTGTCATTTACTATACCTCCATTTTAGGTGTCTTTTCTAACTTACCTTTATAAAAACATGCAAACTGTTCAGCTTGATATCGTTTCCCATTTTGATTTCCTAGAAAATGGACAGGTTTGGTTTTTAAGTTTCGCTTGATAGCGTATGATCGAGCCACTATGAGCGCAGGTCGTTCTATACTGTAAGGAAGGACATTGATTGTTGATAGGGTAAGGGTATAACCTCATTAGCCACTATGCGTTTGTACTTATTCAAAACTCCTCATTTACTTCTACTTTTTTTAGCGGAATTAGACTTAATCATGACTTCATTCCCTTCTAGCCTTATTTTCTAAAACATAGCTACCTCGTATTATTCCTACACTCATCGAGTATGGATGAGTGTAAAGTAACAAAATTATGATATTATGTTTTATAATGACATTTTATCATTCAGTTTTATATACTTAACCTCTTTTCACACTAAAGGATAGGCTTTATGCAGAATATTAACCATATTTATCTTGTCTAACTCTACCCTCTCCATACTTTATTATGGGCAAATTAGGAACTAATAAAGGAATTCTTCTATCTTGAGAATTTAATTTGGAAATAAAGAATGTTACAATTTCCATGATGGATAAATTAGGGTGATGAATTTCGGATACGTTATGGACTAATCATTAATGGGGGAATTTTAACATGGAAAAACATGATCAAGCTATGGAACTTATTAAGCAAATGGGATTTGATGAACGATATAGCCTTATTAAAGATATTATAAATATTACTAAAGAACCTGTCGGTAATGAATTAGAACTTAATGAGGAAATGAAACTACTAAAACAAGATGTTAAATATCTTTCAGAGAAGCTGGGAATACATGATTTATATATAAATCGACTTAAAAGAGAACTAGAGAAAGATTAATACATACGCTTATATAATAAGAAATATAGCAGTAAATAAAAATTCCTGTACTGATCGTGAAAAGTACAGGAATTAATTGTTTAACTAACTTCTACATAGTATAGAATCTCGTCTCTTCACTCATTATTACTACTCCTATTCGCACGATTCATTGCACACGATTATGCATCGTTTTTGTCGTGTAGGAAAAATAAAAAAGGCTCCCAGCATAAAATGCTGAGAACCTTGATTTGACAGCTTTGGCTTACTGTCTAATGATACCGGTGGTCGGGGTCGAACCGACACTCCTTACGGAACACGATTTTGAGTCGTGCGCGTCTGCCAATTCCGCCACACCGGCATGATTTTGGAGGCGGCAACCGGATTTGAACCGGTGATAAAGGTTTTGCAGACCTCTGCCTTACCACTTGGCTATGCCGCCAATATATTTGTTGGAGCGGAAGACGGGATTCGAACCCGCGACCCCCACCTTGGCAAGGTGATGTTCTACCACTGAACTACTTCCGCATAAAGTTGGCTGGGCTAGCAGGATTCGAACCTACGAATGACGGAGTCAAAGTCCGTTGCCTTACCACTTGGCTATAGCCCAACAATTAAAATTAAATAGTTAGTATAAGCTATTATTCAAGATTTATAAAAAAATGGGGCGACTGATGGGAATCGAACCCACGAATGTCGGAACCACAATCCGATGCGTTAACCACTTCGCCACAATCGCCATATTGGCAGGGGCAGTAGGAATTGAACCCACACTGGAGGTTTTGGAGACCTCTGTTCTACCTTTAAACTATGCCCCTATATAAATGGTGGAGGGGGGCAGATTCGAACTGCCGAACCCGAAGGAGCGGATTTACAGTCCGCCGCGTTTAGCCACTT
>NZ_JCATZO010000011.1:0-84067 GCF_059694525.1 Pradoshia sp. TA40_28 | reverse complement strand
GCGCCCGAGAGGAGTCGAACCCCTAACCTTTTGATCCGTAGTCAAACGCTCTATCCAATTGAGCTACGGGCGCATATTTTATTTGGTTGGTGCGGCCGAGAGGACTTGAACCTCCACGGGGTTAACCCCCACTAGGCCCTCAACCTAGCGCGTCTGCCATTCCGCCACGACCGCGTCTTAACAACGCGACGACAACATTCATTATAGTATTTATTTCACTTGCAATCAAGTGGTAATAAATGGTGCGGGTGAAGGGACTTGAACCCCCACGCCGTAAGGCGCCAGATCCTAAGTCTGGTGCGTCTGCCAATTCCGCCACACCCGCATATTTATAATGGTGAGCCATGAAGGACTCGAACCTTCGACCCTCTGATTAAAAGTCAGATGCTCTACCGACTGAGCTAATGGCTCTAAATGGCTGGGCTAGCAGGATTCGAACCTACGCGTGACGGAGTCAAAGTCCGTTGCCTTACCGCTTGGCTATAGCCCAAAGGTGTTTCTAAACACACTATTTATTATAATCACTTTTCTCTTTATGAGTTAAGTGTTATTTTAATAAAAATGGCGGTCCGGACGGGACTCGAACCCGCGACCTCCTGCGTGACAGGCAGGCATTCTAACCAACTGAACTACCGGACCATTTATTGCGGGGACAGGATTTGAACCTGTGACCTTCGGGTTATGAGCCCGACGAGCTACCAGACTGCTCCACCCCGCGACGATCGTAATATCTCGCTCAAACAATCTGAGTTTTGAATGGTGACCCCTACGGGATTCGAACCCGTGTTACCGCCGTGAAAGGGCGGTGTCTTAACCGCTTGACCAAGGGGCCATACATAGTATCGTTTGCGTTTATTTCAGTCTCTTAAACACTTTATCATCTCTTTCAGAGATTTTCAAGCGCCCTGTCGACTTTATCTATTATAACGACTCTCTTTCAACCTGTCAACACTTTTTTAAAAGTTTTTTTTAGTTGTGTTTTCGAGGTTGTTTTTGCTTTCGGCTTTTTTAAGGCCGCTCAAATAAGTTACCATGTTAGCAAGGTCTATGTCAATGACTTTTTTAAAATTATTTTTCCACGGCATTTTCCACATACATATTTCTTAGTATTAATCTGTCTTTTCCTCCTGTACTCAAGACCGCATTTTCCACATTCATATATCCATTTAATAGGCCTTACAGTAGGTTTATTACTCTCTAATACAGAGCAAAATCGCGGTGAATTTGTTTCTGCCAAGAGTTTTTTAAAGTCAAGATCTCCGTGCCTGTATCCCTTTCCTTGAAGATGTAAATGATAGTGGCATAATTCATGCTTGATGATTCCCACTATCTCACTCATTCCCATTTCGTCTAAATATCTTCGATTAATCTCAATATTATGGCTCCCTAATAAATATCGACCGCCTGTTGTTCTTAACCTTCTATTAAAGATTGCTTTATGAGTGAAAGGCCTCCCGAAATAGCGCATTGATAATTTTTCAACTAATTGCTGCAACTCATTATCCGTCATCTTTGATAAACCCTCCGTACCTTTTAAAGTAACAAACCTAGCCTTCACTACATACAATAAACTAGCCATAGGCGTATCACCTTATTCATAGTACAACATTTATCAAAGGAGGTCTAACCGTGCCTGCCTGGTTGCAAAATCAAATTCAAAAAGCCTTTTTTGAAAAAAACAGCAGACAAGTACAGCTTTTGAATCAATGTTGGTTTTTTTATAATAAAAGCATTGCCCTCTCCGAATAGAGGCAATGCTTTTCATTCTCTTCTTATACAGATTTATTTACCATTGTAAGAGCGATACGTTCTTTAGGTATATCTACTTGATCCACCCAAACAGTAACCACATCACCAACCGATACAACATCCATTGGATGCTTTACAAAACGATTGCTCAATTTTGAAATATGAACCAACCCGGCCTGCTTCACACCTATATCAACGAACGCTCCAAAGTCAACCACATTGCGGACCACTCCCTGAAGCTCCATTCCCGGCTTAAGGTCCTCCATTTTCAATATATCGGATTTCAATAAAGGGGCTGCCAACTCATCACGCGGATCTCTTTCCGGTCTCATCAAAGCATCTATGATATCCGCCAACGTGATTTCACCGATATCCAATTTAGCTGATATTTCGCTTTTATTTACAGAAGACAACGCTTCCCTTAATCGATCGCTTCCTAAATCCTCAGTTGTAAAGCCAAGCATTTTCAATAATAACCGAACAGATTGATAATTTTCCGGATGTATAGAAGTTCGATCAAGAGGTTCCTCCCCACCAATCACTCTTAAAAACCCAATAGCTTGTTCATACGTTTTCGCACCAAGTCGCGGTATCTTTTTTAAAGCAGATCGATTAGAAAAAGCACCTTCTTCTTCTCTTTTATTCACGATATTTTGGGCTACGGATTTCGAAAGTCCTGCCACATATTGCAACAAAGAAGGAGAAGCCGTATTTACATTAACTCCAACCTTATTTACAGCCGTTTCCACCACAAAACTCAGTGACTCATTTAATTTCTTTTCTGATACATCATGCTGGTATTGCCCGACACCTACAGACTTAGGATCAATTTTGACTAATTCAGCCAAAGGATCCTGGAGCCTTCTAGCAATCGAGACAGCGCTCCGTTGTTCCACTTGTAAATCCGGAAATTCTTCTCTTGCGATATCCGATGCCGAATAAACGCTCGCACCGGCTTCATTCACTATGACGTAATAAATTTTCTCATTTTGCATTTTTAAAGTATCTGCAATAAATTGCTCTGTCTCCCGCGAAGCTGTTCCATTTCCAATTGTAATGATCTCAATGTTATATTTCTTTAGGATAGATAGGATAATTTTAGTCGCTTCGTTCTTTTTAGCTACTGGAGGATGCGGGTAAATAACACCTACTTCAAGCATTTTCCCTGTAGGATCGACCACTGCAAATTTACAGCCAGTACGATAAGCCGGATCAACCCCTAAAACCATTTTCCCTTTCAACGGAGGCTGAAGCAGTAAATTTCTCAGGTTTTCCGAAAAAATATAAATAGCTTGATCTTCAGCCTTGTCCGTAAGTTCATTACGTATTTCTCTTTCTATAGAAGGCTGGATCAACCGCTTATAACTATCTTCAATTGCCTCTTTTATAATCACTGTACTCGGATTATTTACATTCAAAGTCATTTTTTTGTAGAGGTAGTCTAAAATCTTCTCAACATCCGCTTTAACGGAAACTCTGAGCACGCCCTCTTTTTCACCCCGATTTAAAGCTAAAATACGGTGGGGAACTATTTTTCCAATCGCCTCTTCATAGTCATAGTACATTTCAAAAACTTTTTTCTCATCCTTTTCCTCATCTTTGCCGATGGACTTGATCGTACCATGCTTGAATGTTTCCTCCCGAATCCATTTTCTGAATGAGGCATTATCGGATATATTCTCAGCTATAATATCTTTAGCTCCTTCAATTGCTTCCGCAGCCGATAAAACTCCTTTATCTGCATCTACAAATTGAGCAGCTTTTTCAAGCGGGCTAGCGGACACAGGGGCTTCAATAATCCAAGTCGCCAGTGGCTCCAATCCTTTTTCTTTAGCTATCGTCGCTTTTGTTCGACGTTTCTGCTTGAATGGGCGGTAGAGATCCTCGACAGTTTGTAATTTGACAGCTTTGATAATCTCACGGGACAACTCTTCTGTGAGTTTCCCTTGCTCCTCGATAATCCGCAGGACTTCATTTTTTCTTTTTTCCAAATTCTCGAGATAGGTCCACCGCTCAGAAATGGACCGAATTTCAACCTCATCCAATGAGCCGGTCATTTCTTTTCGATAACGCGCAATAAAAGGGATTGTATTTCCATCTTCTAACAACGCCAACACACTACTAACTTGTTTTTCCCGTATAGAAAGTTCTGCAGCTATATATTTAATCAGTTCATCCTTAGATTTCATCCCATCAAACCTTCCCTCTGCAATTATTATCTTTATAGTATCATAACCCGTTCTTTTTCAAATACCGGGCTAAATTCTAAAATAACACAAAAAAGAAGTCTCTTATCATTATAAAAGACTCCCAAAAATGAATGTAACATCATCGTTAATGGCACTATTTTGACTCTCTAATTTTCTTGCTGTTTCTTCAAGAGAACCGGAATTACGTAAGAAGTTTTTAGTTCCCTTCATTTCAAAGCCATCTGAGTGAATGAAAAATTTAGTAGCAGGTATATATGTAAACCGTTGAGTATGAAAACGTTGCTTCCTTCCAGACAAATACCCAGTTACAGGTAAAGGATAAATCATTTTATCATCTGGTGGATATAAATAAAAACGAATATTGCCTACGCAGCTATATTGGAATTCTTTCTTTTTAAAATCCACTTTAAAAATAGCTACGGCTGCTCCCCTTTTTCTTACCAAAGCCTGATTACAACGTTCCATGATCTCTCCGACATCAGCGCCCTGAAACTCTCGGACAACGTTTGTAACTGCCCGAGACGATTCATGCGCAAACTCTCCCGAGCCCAATCCATCTGCGAGCACACATATAAAATAATCGTCCGTCACTTCAAAAAAATAATCGTCTCCACATAATAGCTTCCCTTGTTTAGGGGATTGAGAAGCAATTAATTGAACTCTATTGTCTCTCAATACTTCCTGATTCACCGTATATACTCCGAATTTTCAGCATTGATGGCTTCTTGCAATTTTTTTATAGCACGACGCTGGAGACGTGACACGTGCATTTGGGAGATACCTAATCGGTCTCCTGCTTCTTTTTGACTCAAATTTTCTAAGTACGTATATTGAATAATTTTCTTTTCTCGATCAGACAATACATGAAGAACTTTCTCTAAAACCAGACGCTGGTTAACCCTTTCATATCCTTCATCTACATTTCCGAATATGTCTAATAACGTGACTGTTCCGCCATCTGAATCTGCTTCAATTGAATGGTCCACTGACAACGCTTGATAACTTTTACCCATTTCCATCGCTTCTAATACTTCTTCCTCGGAAACCTCTAAGTACTGAGCAATTTCTTCAATCCTAGGAGAACGGTGTAACGTTGTGGTAAGTTCCTCCACAGTCGATTTGATTTTAGGACCAAGTTCTTTAATTCTTCGTGGGACGTGAACACTCCATGTTTTATCTCGTAAAAAGCGCTTGATTTCACCAATTATTGTTGGAACAGCAAATGCTTCAAAACTTTTTCCAAAAGAATCATCGTATCTGCGAATCGCTCCAAGTAATCCAATCATACCGACCTGAGCAATATCTTCGTGATAGGATTTTCCTCTAGAATATTTTCTCGCAATCGTTTCTACTAATCCCTGATAATGCTGAACAAGTTGGGCTTGTGCTTCTTCATCTCCGTGCAGTTGATAGGCTTTAATCCATTCGGTGACTTGTTCTCTCATTTGAGCCTTTTTCTCTTCACTAATTTGAGATTGTTTCTGCATCACTCTCCACCTGCTCTCCCTCAAGAAACTTCGTCATGAATACTGTCACACCTTCATTTTGATGTATTTTCACTTCATCCATGAGTGTTTCAATCAGATATAGACCTAATCCTCCTTCTCTTAAGAATTCTACCGATTGGTCTCTTTCATACGGCCCCAAGCCTTGTCGAACCTCTTCAAAGTCGCAGCTTTCTCCATTATCAACAACCATCACTTCCAGACGGTCTTCATATAACCCAAAACCAACGACTACTTCACCGTTATGATTACCTTTATATGCATGCTGAACGGCATTTGTGCAAGCCTCGCTCGTAGCAATTTTCAAATCTTCAATACTATCATATGAGAATCCCATACGGCTGGCTATGCCTGATAAAGTCAATCTCATTACCCCAATAAATTCAGGTTTTGCAGGTATTTTCATTTCAATATATTCGTATGTTTCACTCATTGCGCTCCACCCTCTGCATGGCTTTTTATATGGATTATATCCGCTAAACCAGTTATTTCAAAAAGACGATGTAACCTCTCGGATAGTCCGATGATTCTAAAATCTCCATTATGCGCACGGACATTTTTAAACAATCCTACAAATACACCAAGACCTGTACTATCCATATAAGAAACATCAGTCAAATCAACAATCATAACCACTTTATCCTGATCCGATAAAGGAAAAAGTGTTTCTCTTAGCTTTGGTGCTGTATATGCATCTATCTCGCCTTTAACATTTACGTGTATATCCGAATTCACATTTTGTACATCAATTGAAATGTTCATGAATTGTACCTCTCCTCAAAAAGTCAAGTTTCGCTTCTAATCCTTTTACCCGTTTTTATCCATTTAAAACTTCCGTCGCATAATTATTAAGGTAAAATCATCCCTTAATTGGAAATGTTGCATCTTTTCCAACTTTTTATATAGATTATTTACGATTGATTGGGCATCTAAATGGATGGACTCCTGAATAAATTTAACCAAGGTATCTCTTTCAATAAATCCCTCATCTGTCCTGCACTCCGTTACTCCATCTGAAAGGAGAATAATCATATCCCCCACTTCAATTTTGCGTTCATATTGCTGGTAAGTCGTTCTTTTATTCACACCAAGCAACAAACCCTTTGCCGTTAACTCGGTAAATTCATTTTCTTGATAATTATAGAAAAAACCAGGTTCGTGACCAGCTGATGCATATGTAAAAATATGATCAGATGGATCATACAGTCCATAAAACATGGTTATAAACATACTCGGACCAACATTTTGCTCCACTACCCGATTAATACTTTCAAGGACACTGGCCGGGGAAGTACGATGCTCCGGTAAAGAATCCATAGCATACTTGATCATAGACATACACAATGCTGCAGGAATTCCTTTGCCAATAATATCTGCTATCGCTACTGCTACCCGACCATTTTCATCCTCGACAAAATGATAATAATCTCCGCTCATATGCTTAGCTGGAACACTAATGGCACCAATTTCAAGATTTTTGAGGATAGGAACTCGCGTTTCCAATAATGTTTGTTGAACATTGGCCGCGATCTCCATTTCACTCTTCAACTCTCTTTGTTGATGTCGAAGACTCTGGAGTTCACGAAATGCAACACCGTATTCCATCATAATTTCCAGTAAAAAATCAAGAGAGTGGCTAACGTCCTCTGGTATATCAGGGAGAATATCCTTTAGCGCATTCTTATGTAAACTTATGATTTCTTCAGGAGATACCATATGTTCAATAGCTTCTTTGCTTAATTTATGTCCTAGATATAACGCTTTTTCCGTATGCTCTGTCAAATAGTTCGAGAGAGCTTCACGGTATCTTTCTTCCATGCACTCTCTATTACTCACCTATCTCCCTCCTATCGAAGCCATTTGGTTGATGTAATCTTTGTACCCTTTCCAACATCAGAATCAATATCAAAATCATCCATCAATCTTTTGACTCCGGGCAGTCCCGCTCCAAGACCACCAGATGTTGTATATCCATCTTCCATTACTCTTCTTATATCACTTATTCCGGGACCGTTATCTTCGGCAATGACTCTTAGGCCTGTTTTTCCATTGTCATATACCTTCTCAATGCACACTTGACCCTGCCCTGCATATAAATATATATTCCTTGCTAATTCACTTATGGTTGTGGTAATTCTTGCTTGATCCACAGTGCCAAAACCTAATTCTTTGGCCACGTTTCTGCCCACTTGGCGGGCTGCAACAATATCCCATTCATTTAGAATTTTTACGTAGGATTGGGTACTCATCATGCTAGTCCCCCAGTTCCTTTTGTAATTTCTCCAAACCTTTTTCAAGATCTAATGCAGTCATAACATCAGATAAGGTAATACCCAGTTCGATTAATGTGATGGCAACAGCTGGTTGAATCCCTGTAATTACAACCTTGGCTCCCATTAATTTCGACATATTAATGACGTCGCCAAGAACTTTAGCGATAAAGGAGTCGATTATATCCACCGAGGTTAAATCAATTACCACTCCACTCGCATTCGTTTCATGTATTTTATGCAATAAATCCTCCTGAAATTGGAGAGCAGTTGCATCATCCAGTTCCCACTGTATCGAGATCAGGAGACAATCGTGCAGCTTTAATATTGGAATCCTCATGCTAACTCCTCCGAGGTTATTATAATTTTTCTGTTTGTAATTTCCAGGGCAGCCTCTACACCCTTTTTCAATGTGTTTTTAGTTATGATTTCATCTAAGTTAATCCCAAGATTAACAATTGTTTGAGCAATCTCTGGACGTATCCCGCAAAGCATACAACGTGCGCCAACAAGACGGACAGCTTCTGCCGCCTGGATAATATGATGGGCCACCATAGTGTCTACAACCGGTACCCCAGTAATATCAATTAACACCACCTCGGAACGATGCTTAACTACGCCATCTAAAAGATTCTCCATAATTTGTCTCGCTCGTTCTGTATCGATTGTTCCTATTAAAGGCATTACTGTAATCCCTTCAAACACCGGGATGAGCGGTGCAGACAATTCCTGAAGAGCTATTTTTTGCAACGAAACAGTTCGCTCCCATGTAGATGTATAGACATTAAGGATTTCATTGTTTAAAGGTGTAATCCATTCATCAAAATCGAGCACAATCTCAAGCTGATTTTCCTTTGTCATTATCCCCTCGTTAATCATCCCTTCTGTTACAACGATGTTGAACGCCTTCATCCCGTCATTCACAAACGTTAATGGCCAGCCCAGACGAATAATCTTGGCTGCAAAATCACCTAACTTCGTTTTAAACTCTTCATCTGAATCTGTAATATTAGAAATCAACACTTCAATAAACTCATTACTTGTGTGTATAAACATATGGTCAGTAACAATCTTAGCGACTCGTTCATCTGCCTTTTCCTTAACGCGATTAACCCATTGCTGCAGTATAACGTCTTTATGATCCTGGATATAGTTTTGCACTAGCTTATTCATTAGCTCCTCCTCCAGCACATTTATATGAATCCTTTTTTTATATGAGAATCTGTTCTTTCGGTAAGTTTTCGATTAATTTTAAAAAGTCGTATTTACAAACTATTATAAACACTTAAAAAGAAAATAGGAAATCAGAAATCTAAATCCATAGGTATTATCAAAACCACAATATACCGTACTCTTTTTCTTACTTCACTGTAACTTGTACTTTTTTCCCTCTTTTCTACAACTTAAACCTTAAAAGATAAATTTTCCTGCTATTATAGGTAAATAAAAAGGCTGCCAAGAATTTAAATTCTTGGCAGCCAAACCTTCAGCACAGAAGTATGTTTTTATAATCTTTTAACTATTACAATTCCACAAGTCCCAGACTGATTTGGAGCGCATTATCAACCTTACGCATCATTTCATCATCGAGCTGCGTTATTTTATCTGTTAATCTCTGCTTATCAATTGTTCGAATTTGTTCAAGTAAAATAACAGAATCACGTTCGAATCCATATTTTTGGGCGTCAATTTCTACATGGGTTGGCAGTTTCGCTTTTTGTATTTGTGCCGTAATTGCCGCAATAATTACGGTAGGGCTAAATCGATTACCTATGTCATTTTGAATAACAAGGACCGGTCTTACCCCTCCTTGCTCAGATCCAACGACCGGAGACAAATCAGCGAAATACACGTCACCACGTTTTACATTTAAACCCTTATTCACCGCTAACTAAACGCTCCACGGCATGTTCAGCCTCATATTCTGCCTGGAAAGCTTCAGCTGCCATAGTCAAATTAATATTGGCCATCTCCATATATCCACGGCGCATGGATTCGCGAAACTCTTTCTTTTTGCGTTCTTGCAAATACATTTTTGTAGCTTGAAAAATAAATTCGCTTCGATTCACATTTTCTTCTCTCACGTATCCATCCAACTCACTTAGCAAATTTTGGGGCAAGCGTATTAGAATTTCCGTAGTTGCACTGGACTCAGACACAGGCAAACACCTCCACCATCACTACAAACCACATAGTTCTTTACTATTATATCTTACCATTAATACTTCTGCATGCAAAGGTGTCTAGTACATTTCTTACTTATTATGAGGCTAAATAGATGTTCTTTATTCATTATTCATGCACAAATGTGCTAAATAATCAATACCGGAATAGTTGGTTTACTGTTTCAACTATTAAATCATCCCGTTTATAAACCCGAGGAATTCGACTTGATAATTGACAAACCACCTCATAGTTAATCGTTTCTAGTTTTTGGGCAATCTCATCTGCCGTAATCATCTCATCACCATCGGACCCGATGAGAGTAACTATCGTATCTTCCGGAACAAACTGATCTAATTTCACCATGCATTGATCCATGCAAATCCGCCCTACAATAGGTGCTCGCTTTTCTTTAATCAGTACAGATTGACCTGATAGTTTTCTTATCCATCCATCAGCATATCCAATAGGTAGTGTTGCAATCCACTCTGGTTCCTCCGCCACATATGTTGCACCGTACCCAACCGTATCCCCTTTTGAAATCTTCTTGATTTGCTTCACTTTCGTATATAGAGATAAGGCAGGCTTTAATGACACAGGTAATTGATCCTTTATTTCCGGAGATGGGCTTAAGCCATACATGGAAATACCAAGCCTCACTGTATTGAAATAAGCTTCAGGATATCGCATAGCTGCCGCACTATTACTAGTATGAATAAAAGGCGGCAAGTATTCCATACTATCAAGAATCTCATTGAATTTCAACAATTGCTTTTGCGTTTTTCTTAAATCAAGTTCATCCGCAGTAGAAAAATGAGTAAACACACCTTCCAGATGGATATGACTCTGATGTTTGAGGATATATTCAATTTCTTTCATCTCTTGTTTACTTCTAATCCCAAGCCTGCCCATACCAGTATCAATTTTCACATGTATATTTAATGGTTGCGCACTTTTTTCTTCCTGTAAATATTCAACAGCTTTCCCTATCCAATCGATATCATGTACAGTTAAAGAAATATTGTACTGTACTGCAACCTTTGCATCTCTAGCCCCAGTGGAACCAAGCACTAATATAGGAGCCTTTATTCCTGCCTGGCGCAACCGGATTGCCTCATCAAGAAAAGCTACCGCCAAACTTGTTGCTCCCGCACCCAGGGCAGTCTCAGCCACTTGTCTATCACCATGACCATAAGCATTTGCTTTTACAACTGCCATGATATTAGTAGTAGAAGGTAAGTGTTGTCTAAATTGTTCGACATTATGATGTATATGATCTAAATTTATTTCTACCCAAGTATCTCTATACGATAATTGACTATTTTTCATATGCGGTTGACCTTCCTTTAGATGTTTATACCTTGATTATTCCCCTTAACGAAAAGATAGTCAATTCATACCTGAAGAAATCCAAAAGAAAATAGGCCTGTATCTGTAACAGGCCTATTTCTCTATTTCTCTGCAGTTTCCTGTACAGATCGTGCGATCATAACCATCTCATCTGTTGAGAGATTCTTTGCTGCCAGCATAAAGTCTATTCCTTCATAAGACCAGGAAATTGAATTCTCTGTCATATTCCCAATTGTAAATCCTAAATCTACAGGCTCACCTTCCGCTGTTGTAACTGCTGCTTCTTTAACAATTTTCGATTTGTTTTCAATTAAGGTATATTCTTTCTTATCGCCCACAAATGTCAGAATAGCTCTCTTTCCATCCTCAGATTTAATTGTTTTCTCACCTGCAGGTTCCACTCCCTGAATTTCAGCAGTCGGGTATTGAACTTCGAACTCAATCTCTTCTTCCGAAGACATGACTGGCACTTCCAGTTGTGCCCCTGTCATATTCTTTTTCACATCGAAGTCACCATTGCCGTAGTTAGGATTAAACTTTGTTTGCTCAAATTCCACCTGAACTAACGTATTGCGATCAGAATCCATTACTTCCACACTTCTCGGTTCCAGTGTTTTTCGATCGAATTCCACGACTTGCAATGGTAACATTTTATTATTTTGATACCGCGTTTTTGTCTCAAACACATAACTATCTTCTGTGGCTTTAAAACTTGCATCCTTATCTACAGAGACATCTGTGATTAAGGATTCGTACAGATAAGCCTGGGAGCTGTTTTTTGGCCATTCGCTTTGAAATTTGAAGCTTTTATTAAGCGCAGGAGTTAACACAAATACCCCTTCTTGATTTCGCAGGATGATCTGACTTTGATCCTTTTGGGCATTTTTTAAGTTTACACGGTAGTTGGATGGCGATTGGTACCATACTTCCACATCATATACTTGCGGTTCTGTCCCCATTTTCAAGGTCATTTTTGCATCAGCCTTGTATCCCTTTAAATCATTCATCTTTTTCGTAAGTGCATCCACAACATCTGTTTGTGATTTTTCTCCGCAGCCTGCCAAGACCAACATAAATCCCATTGTCAGCATTAGCATCATTAACCTCTTCAAGATCTCATCCCCTTTTAACAGTAGTAAGTAAAAGGGAGAGGAAAAGGCAATCAGGTTTCGTCCGTTCAAGTCTCACATTAATGCCTGGGCATTTTCGGATAGATTCGTTCAAAACAGGTAGTAAGTCTGCTATTCTTAATTTAATGCATATCTGTTATTTAAACGACTGCTACGGCGAGTTTTATCCAAACAAAATGCGGGTAGTAAACTTCCAAAACAAGGCCTTGTCTCTCCTATTCGCTACTTGAATATATGAGACAATCCTTCTGATTATGTGCTGGTGTTGGACAAACAATTTATTTTTACAGTTCTTCCAATATAACCTGGGCAGCTGCATATTGTTTAGTATGGGTAATACTCACATGCGCCTTCATCCCAAATGGATGTTGAATAACGGGTTTACCATTGCGGTCTGGTACGATGCTTATATCTTGGAATGATAGTTTTTCACCAATACCTGTTCCATACGCTTTAGAAAAAGCCTCTTTGGCAGAAAATCTACCGGCAAACCATTCTATTTTCCGATTTTCACTCAATGACGAGAAGTATTTTTCCTCATCTGCTGTAAGTATACGCTTCACGAATTTCGGCTTTCGTTCAAGTATATTTTTCACTCTCTCAAGTTCAATAATATCGATGCCCATTCCAACAATCATTGGTTTTCACGCTCCAATTTTTATGGTGATCTGTATTTCTATCACACTCCATTATAAATGAATTACCAAATCTTTTATGTAAGGATGATGTCTTTTGTTCACGCGTACTGAAAGTTTCAAGCAATTCCTCCGTTATTATCCAGGAGTAAGTGTTTTAACAGGCATTTGTATAGCCCTTTATATTATTACCTTTTTACCGCTATTTCCTGGCAGAGATCTCTACACTTTATTAAGCGGGGTTAATTTCTTCATAGCAGAGGGCCAATATTGGAGATTGGTTACGCCAATTTTTCTCCATGTTGGGTTCTCCCATTTATTATTCAACTGCTTTTCCTTAATCATTATTGGTCCAGGTTTGGAACAAATTTTGGGAACATCTAAATTCATTTTATTTTTTATGCTCTCCGGCATTTTAGCCAATCTGTTTACCTTCTTCGCAGAGCCTCTGATGTATGCTCACGTTGGAGCCAGCAGTTCTATTTATGGCTTGTTTGGATGTTACGCGTATATTATCTTTTTTAGAAAAGACTTAATCTCACCTCAAAATTCACAAACCATTTTAGCTTTGATTATCATTGGTGTCGTGATGTCTTTTTTTCAATCATCCATTAACATTACTGGGCATATCGGCGGTCTTATCATAGGTTTCGCATTATCCTGGTTGCTAGTAACCAATCGAAAATTGACATAAAAGTATTTCCTATATAGGAAATAATAACTATAATAGGATATAGTATAGGTAATGTTACAGAGAGTAGGTAGAGGATAATGGATTTAGCATTTAAGGAATTGGAATATTTGATTCCTCCCCCCATAAAAGGAAAAGGCCAAGAATGCCTTACTTTTACGATCCCAGATTGGGTAACATTATCGGACAACTTCTCCCTTAAGACTTATGAAGAGTATCATCCAATATATGTCATGAAAGCTATGGCTTCTTGTTCATTACAAAATGAAAAGGAAGCCTTCAAATTGGTTAGTTCCTATTATCGCAAATGTACGTGCGGAATGGTTCAAAAGCTTCTCATCCTTGAATATTTATTACGGTTGGGGTGTATCGAATGGATTAAACGATTACTATTGGAGGATACTTCAGATCCTGAAAATGATGAATTGAGAAAGGTATTTTCCATTTATATTGCCCAGGCAGAAACTCAGACTGATGACATCGAGCTCATTGATCAAGCATTCAATATGTCATCAAGCTGCCTGGAAATAAATATAGCCTCCATCATTTCCCATCTATATGGGATTAGCCGATTACGTTTGCAAGAGCCCTTCACTAAGCTAATAAAAGCAGTTGAATCGATGCTTTTATTATGTAAGAATCAAGATTTGTTAACGATTTTTAAAATACAACTTGGGGAAATGTATTTGGTTTCTATATTATGCCGCAATACAGATCCCAAGCATGTACGAAATGCCTGTCAACTGTATTATGATAAAAAGGATTTATTACATCAATTTCCCACTCTGGAGATATCCTTGTGTCATATTCTAGCCCATTCATATATGTTTGAAAGCTTTATGATTGCAAAAGCATGGATAATGAAAGGCAAGGCCTTAACAAAAAATGTACATCCACAACGGAGGCAATTTATAGAGTCTTCTCTTAATAGTTCATTAGATATATTTAGAAGCTTATGGCAAAGGGAATTGGATATTCCACCAGCATCTCCATCTGAAAAAGCTCATCGTTTTATGGTCACTGGTAATACAGATGTAGGAACTCGACTCTTGGACTCCTTACACTCCGAGAAAGGTTCACTGACCTTTTTCGAACATTATTATTTAGCCATTGGCAAAGATTCTAATGCTCTGCGTGAGGTTCAACTTCTTTTCTTACACAGCCGTAATTACTATTATGCTAAGCTTATCGATTTTCGCCTTACAGATGGTCATAAGAAAACGTAGCCCCACTTAAAATCGTAAAATCATTCAGCGATTGCAAACCTTCCATCATCTTAAATACAGCAAAATCTTTATACTTCGCTTCCAACATGCAATCAATTTGACTGGCTTGACCATTATTTCCTTTTACTAATTCAATTACTTCTTCTATTTGCACATGATCAGCATGTGCTTTTTTATTTTTCGCCTCTTTAGGGGAGGAAAGATGGACTTTAACCGGTAGCTTCGAGTTAGACCAAGTCTGTACAATTCTTGGCCATTGCTCTTTCCAACCACCATGGTTATTAATTTTATGATGGTGTAAATCAAAGACCATGGGAATTAACAGTTTTTCACATAGATAGAGGGTATCATGGATATTAAATAACGTATCATCATTTTCCAGTATAATCATTTCCTGTAGGTCAACGGGAATATATCCCCAATTATAAATAAATTGTTCCAGTGCTTGTTCCTTATTTTGATATAATCCTCCAACATGTAAAACGCACCTATGTTTCGGCTCCAATCCAAATGCTTTCAGCAATTGATGATGCATCCTCAACGTCTTAATAGACGCCTTTAATATATTTTTATCCTCACTATTCAAAACCACAAAATGATCCGGATGAAAATCAATTCTCATATCTGGATGTTTTTCAAGATAATCTTTAATGGCTCTGGTTTCATCTATTATACTCTCCATGTACTTCCAATCTTTTAATTCCGGATGATTGGCCAGCGGTATTAATTTTGAGGAAAACCGAAAGAATTTGATTCCATTTGCTTCATTGTGTATTAGCAAACGAAGGCAATTTTTCAGATTGGCTTTTGCAATTTTTTCTAACTTTCTTATAGCTGCCTCCCTGTCTGCCAACTTGCTGAATTGTGCATAGGTCATCGTTTTAGAAGGGGACGCATTTTTCAATTCCATACTCATTGCTACATAACCCAAACGAACGAACGTCATGATTCCTTTCGCCTCCTTTTTCTTATTATGAACAAAGGAAGCAAGTAAAACACAAAAAGGGCAAATCCTCATTAAGTGAGGACTTGCCCTTCTATGATTACTTATTTACTTGTGTTTTTCGGTTTGGAGTTTGAGTAGGACTTTCTGCGTCCATTTTGATTGCTGCTGCGTTTTCTGTCTCCACCGCCGCGGCTATCTCTGTCTCCACCTCTGTTATATGGACGTTTTCCGCCACCTTTTCCACCTTTGTAAGAACCCTCTTTACGGAAAGGTAGTGGTTTCTCTTCTGAAATATTTACAGGCTTTTCATCCGGCTCTCTAATGAATAATTTCAATGCAGCTGCAACTAATTCCTCTGCACTTTGATCATTCAACATTTCTTTAGCCAACGGAAGATAAGCTGTTAAGTCTTCAGAAGAAACAACATTGTACAATTTTTCTCTAACTGTTTTTTGTTGTCCTTCTAACGCATCTGTAACAGTCGGAGCTTTCATACGTTCCATTTTCTTTTTAGTAGTACGTTCAACTACTTCAAGATAAGACATTTCACGAGGAGTTACGAATGTAATAGCCATTCCTTCTTTACCCGCTCTTCCTGTACGTCCAATACGGTGAACGTAGCTCTCAGGATCTTGAGGAATATCGTAGTTATATACATGTGTAACTCCAGAAATATCAAGACCACGCGCTGCCACATCTGTAGCAACCAATATATCGACTGCTCCTTCTTTGAACTTACGTAAAACTGACATACGACGCGCTTGTGTCAAATCTCCATGAATTCCTTCAGCTGTATATCCACGTACTGTCAACGCTTCTGCTAATTCATCAACACGGCGTTTAGTACGACCGAATATAATAGCTAATTCTGGTGTATGGATATCAATCAGACGAGTTAATGTATCGAATTTTTCTCTTTCTGGAACGCGAACATAGTATTGGCTGATCGCAGGAACAGTCATTTCTCTTGCTTTAACACGTACCGTTTTTGGTTCATGCATGAATCTCTCAGCTATGCGACGGATTGGATCAGGCATTGTTGCAGAGAACAATAGAGTTTGGTGATCATCTGGAACAGAAGACAAAATTGATTCAATATCTTCAATGAATCCCATGTTCAACATTTCATCTGCTTCATCAAGTACAACAGTATGAACATTGTTTAAACGAATTGTTTTTCTGTTAATATGATCCAACAGTCTGCCTGGTGTCCCCACAATGATATGCGGACGTTTTTTCATCGCACGGATTTGGCGACTAATATCCTGTCCACCGTATACTGCAAGTACACGAGAACGGTTGCCTGCTCCAATTTTGTACAACTCTTCAGAAACCTGAATAGCAAGCTCACGTGTCGGTGCAATAATTAAGCCTTGGATTTCATCTTTGTTTACATCGATCTTTTCAATCATCGGAATTCCGAAAGCAGCAGTTTTACCAGTACCAGTTTGAGCTTGTCCAATTAAATCTCCACCTTGCAATGCGAGTGGAATCGTTTCGGATTGGATTGGAGTTGCTTCTTCAAACCCCATTTTTTCTACTGCTTTTAATGTGTCGCGGCTAATTCCTAATTCACTAAATAATGCCATTAATTTTTCTACCCCTTTTTCACGAAAATAGGTGTTATTTTAACAATTGCTTCAATATATTTTTCATTCCTGTAAAACAGGATTACGGGTCGTTTAATCGTGCCTGTCGCACAGGGTTTCGATCTCATAAAAAAAAGCGGCCGTCAGTATCCCGGCAGCATGAGTTCATAAGTCCAATTCATTTGGAAAATTTTCATGAAACGCATGTATTTAACTTATGTTAACAAAAACTGACCCGGATTGCAAATAATCAGGTTTACGGTATTCTATTATGCTAGTTATCGATTCGAATTTCTTTTAGACATTTTACCTCTTAATTAAGTAATAAGTAGTTCAAAGTCAGAAGATTAATGCCTGCATTCATATACCGCCTCCCTCTATAGTATCGATTGGGTTGTATCTAGATTCTACGAATGAAAGACAAACATAGCACAGGACATTTTGTGCGATAAAGTGGGTTTTACGATGTTTTTAGATAGAGGTTTACGAATGTAAATTTATTAACTCTTTGTATCGCACTCTGTATATTTTATTATTATTTTCAGGACTGGATGTTTGCTTTCTTTTCACTCAATCTCATATCTGAAAATAGTTGAATGTTTCCTTACAGTATTAATCAATCGATTGATTAGCTGTAGAAAAGTTGGCAAATTCCTTACTGCAGCCTGATTTCACCAGCTAAGCCTCTGCTGTGGAAATTTCTAATTATTCGTACAACCTCTATTCACATATAGTTTATATCTTACCCAAATTTATATAAAATCATGCAGGAAGGCAGCTTTTTTTAATGCCATTCATTCTTTTAACTCAAAAGAATGAATGGCATCATCCCAACTATAATAGGATTGATAAACGAAAACTAGTTTTGGAGGCTGCGAACTACTTCCTCTAACTTCATACCTCTTGAAGCTTTGACCAGTACTATGGAATGCTGATCGATCATTTCTTTTAATTTCAAGGATAATTGATCTTTATCATTGAAATGATAGACACGCTCTTTGCCGAGGTTCTCTGTGGCGCTTTCAGCGATCTTTTTAGCCAGCTTTCCATATGTAAAGACATAATCAATTTCCTCAGTGATTAACTCACCCATTTTGGAGTGATACATCTCTTCTTCCGGCCCTAATTCGAGCATATCTCCAAGTACAAGGATTTTCCGCTCAGCTCCTGTCAGTCCCTTCACTAATTCAATGGCAGCTTTTACAGAGGTTGGACTGGCATTATAAGCATCATTGATAATTTTTTCGCCACGCGCTCCAACCGACATTTCCATCCTCATATTTGAAAGCTTCACTTCAGCAAGTCCTTTTGCGATATGATCCCATGATAATCCCATTGTTTTACCAGCTGCGATGGCGGCCAATGCGTTCAGCACATTATGATTGCCCAGAAGAGGCAATACGAAAGAATGAGCTCCCTCTACATCAATTGTAAATCTCATTTCATTCTCACCTGATTCGCTTTGAATGGGATAATAGTCATTTGTCATGCTACTGCCAAAAGTGATTTGTTCGTAATTACCTTTGGATACCCTGCTGACCAGAAGAGGTTCATCCCCATGATAAATGAGTGTTCCATTCTTCTTTAAACCCTCAACAATCTCCATTTTGGCATCTGCAATTCCTTCACGGGAACCAAGATCAAGTAGATGTGATTCTCCAATGTTAGTAATAATAGCGATATCTGGTTGTCCAATAGCGGAAAGCAGGGCAATCTCACCACGACTGCTCATACCCATTTCAAGAATCAGTACTTCCGTATCTTCCGGGGCTGACAAAATTGTAAGCGGTAATCCAATATGATTATTGTAATTTCCGTTCGTTTTATGGACCCGGTATTTCGTTTTCATAATGGATGCCGTCATATCTTTAGTGGTCGTTTTACCATTACTCCCCGTAATACCGATGACTTTTGCATTTAGCTCTTGTAGATACGCTTTAGATAATTGCTGCAATGCTTTTAAACTATCCTTTACGTAAATCAAAGCCCTGTTTTGAGGAGGATTTGGTGCATCGATTTCCCAAAAAGAAGCAGAAGCTCCCTGCTCAAATGCTGTCTCTACATGATGATGTCCATTGCTATGTTCCCCTTGAAGAGGAACAAATAGATTACCATCTTCAATCTTTCTTGTATCATTTGTTACCCCTGATACAAGGATGTCTTTGAATCTTTCATTCATACTGCCATTTACCATAGCTGCAATTTCAGCCAATGTACGCTTGATCATATTAATCCTCCATTACCCTTTATCATCCCTGGAACAGAAACAACCACTCTAAAAAGAAGTGCGGTACAGTATTCCTGTGCCGTTTCGTCTTGCCAAAGCAGCCCATGTCAGGCCTGAATAATCTAGGCCTGAACATTTGTCTACTGCTTTGTCTTTAAAGATATGTGTGGCCTGTTTCACCTAGTTGTCACCGCATTCGGCTTGATTGACTAGGTTTAAATAGTATATTTAATTTTTTGCTTTTCAGCATGTCTTTCGATGGCTAGATTAATTAGTTTTTCAATTAATTGTGGATATTCCACACCCGTGTGGTTCCAAAGTAATGGGAACATACTGAACGGAGTAAATCCAGGCATCGTATTTACCTCATTGATATAGGCCTTTCCATCACGTGTAAGGAAGAAGTCTGCTCTAACTAGTCCAGAGCAATCCAATGCTTTATAGGCTTTGATCGCCATATCATGCAACATTTGATATTCTTCTTTAGAAATCTCAGCCGGTATCACTAACGCTGTGTCTCCGTCTTCATATTTCGCTTTATAATCATAAAAATCTTTTTTCGGGATAATTTCCCCAGCCACCGAGCATTCAGGATAATCATTGCCGATAACGCCAATTTCAACTTCTCTTGCCGTAACGCCCTCTTCAACAATTACTTTACGGTCAAATTGGAATGCCTCTTCAAACGCTTTATGGAGTTCTTCCGCATTATCACATTTGCTAATTCCAACGCTGGAACCTAAGTTCGCTGGTTTAACAAAACAAGGATATCCCACTGCCTCTTCTACTTCCTGGCATACCTTTTCTTCACTGCCGCTCCATTCTGAACGTAAATAAGAAACATAGCCAACTTGCTCCAGGCCAGCCTGTGCAAAGATATTTTTCATAATGACTTTATCCATACCTGCAGATGATGCAAGGACACCATTTCCTACGTATGGAAGGTTAAGCAGCTCCAATAATCCTTGTACTGTACCATCTTCGCCATTCGGGCCGTGCAATAATGGAAAAATAACATCGAATTTCTGCTCGGAACCTTTAGCCATAATACTAGTGAAACCAGTTTCCTGAACTTCTAGATGACCGCCACCAAATTCCAACTGTTTAACAGATTCTACCGGTCCTTGTAATTGAGGTCCTTTCATCCATTCCCCTTCTTCATTTATGTAAATCGGATGTATATCATATTTAGAAGAATCCAATGCCTTGATTACTGCCAATGCAGTTTGCATCGATACTTTATGTTCAGCTGATTTACCACCATATAATAATCCCAGTTTGATTTTCATTGTATTTTACCCTCCGTTAGTTGATACATACTTTATTGTATCATTTCCTTTTCAGAACATTAAATTAATATGTGACCTTGTTTGATCTAATAGACTAAACATACATTCATCCTATTATATGCATTTTTGAATACAATTTGTGAACAGGAATATCCGTTTAAGAAACAGGAAAACCTCCCTTAATTTTACAGGAGGTTTATTTTTCATCTATGACCCATTCCTTCGTTTTCTTCTGATAAACCAGATTAACCGTTTGTCTCTTTTGATAAATTACTTTTAAATCATCTCTTAATTCATCTTCATGACGATAATCTCCAACAGCCCATATCGGAATTTCGATACTTTGTCTTGTTTGAACAGATTTATGAAAGCTGATAAGTGCTCCCTCATTAAGCAAAGGAGATAGCTGTTTCAGAATATCTATAGGGATAATCGAATTTTCGGGTCTTTTCTTACCGCCAAGCCACAGTCTTTCCGGCCTATTCATTTCAACATGCTCAGGAATCAGTTTAGCAATCAAATGGTAAAAATCATTCCAATACCGGTAATAAATTTTATTATAAAAGCCATCTTCCAATGTTAGATACACAAACCGATTATTTAATTTTTGATAAAAGGGGGATCTAAGATGGTTAAACGTATGTCTGATATACAAAATCTCAGCAATTTCCCATGGAGCTAATTCTTCCAGTCCCTCAATATCGTCAAAATCAATCCAGCTTATATGTCCGTATTCCTTCCCATTTTCTTTATAATATTTTTTATAAAAGGGGAAAGAAACATAATTAAACTGTGTATGCATATCGTATTCGACATCCATAAACGGATGATCCAATAATAAAACATTTTGTGGCGGCTCTTTCAAAGATTGCATAAAACTGAAAAAGTCCATGCCAAATGAAGCTACAAAATGCTCCGCTTCCTGTTTATGAAGATATATAAAATCTCTTTTACCATGTTTCAATGCAAACCCCTCCGGCATGTGTTCATCATTAAGATGTTTAGATGGCGATTAGACTACTCTTTCTCCAGTCAACCCTATATCTTATTACCCATTCTTTGTTCAAGTTATCAGTGTGAACTGTTTCTCTCTTATTTTAGACGATATAATACAAAAAAAGATTCAAAAAATCGTAAAAAAATTATATTGTAAAGTTGCTGTAACATTGGTAATCCTACAATCTATCAACAGAAAAGGATGTATAGGCATCATGCATATTTGTCTATTGCAATAATAATGAAGAAGATTTTTTATATAAGTCTTTAGTTTTAAAAATTCGAACACTTCCGTTAACTTTACATACTAAATTATATGACTTTTAGTACTACATTACTAAATTTTCGCCTTGACAACTTTTGATTTATTTCCCTTTTTCAGGAATAATCTACTTTACCTCATTGGTGTTAACTTTAAGAAGGAACCATCCCGTTCATTTAGTTTTGTCACATGATACGTTCCGGTAACCCAATCTTTCATTTGATTTTGATACCACTCGCTGCCCAAATGGCCTGACTGTCCGGGTCCAACTAAATGTGATGCCTTTGATAAATCGGAGAGATCTGCAACGAACCTCCAAGATCCCCCATGATTAATATCCCCCAGATTATTGTAAGCTGCCGCCTGAACAGTAACCGAACTTCCCCCGCTTTCCACTGCTCCTTTATAATTAAACACATATTGAAGGGGACTGACACTGGATAGAGGATGTCTAAATTGAATTTGATGGTAATCTCCCCACTTCCAATTAGAAAGATGTCCACCTTGTAGTTCCTTTCCTTTTACCACTGCTTTAGTCAAACTAGTTTCCAGCACCTTCTTTATACCGCCCTTTTCTTCCACCCATCTACTTTCTTCACCCTTAAGTGTTTTCCGGAGAAGTTGATCAACAGCCTGCTTTTTTCCTCTGAAAAGAGAAAGCATTTCATCAGATATTTCATCATCAAACAGGGTGTCCGAGATTTCCGTCATCCACAATTGAAATATCAATGGAGCCGCCATATCTTTGTCATCGATGTAATTCCAGTCCCGCAGAACACCAATAGCCGCATTTTCGTTATCCTCAGATATCTCTTCTAAAAATTTCGGCAAAAATTCCTCTGCCTGAAGGTTTAGTTGATCCATTTGCAAATCTTTCATACCTTCACTTGTTAAATCAGATTCACTTGAAAGAACATCATCAATTCTCATTTGGCGATAGGGCTGTGCCCAATCATGGCTTATATGATAGGGATACCTATCATCAGTCACTTTATTATTTGCTGTTGATATATACCCTTTTTCTGGATTAATGGTACGCGGTAATTCAGTAAACGGGATATATCCAGTCCATTCGTTTTCTCCAGTCCATCCTTCTATAGGCAAAAGAGCATCCTGCCCTTTTTTTCGTATAGGAATCTTCCCATTAGCTTTATAGGCAATGTTTCCATCCTTTGAAGCAAATACAAAATTTTGGGCCGGTGATTCAAAATCCTCCAAGGACTTTTCGAATTCGGTCCAATTTTTTGATTTACCCATATTAAGCACTGCCTCCAATTCATTGGAAGGCTGTAAGGCCGTCCACTTTAAAGCCAATACATGCTCCATGCCAGAGCTTTCCAGAAACTCCGAGATGACCGGACCATGACGTGTGATTGTTATCTTATAATCTTCTGCTTTATGTCCTTTAATATCAATCTTCTCATGAATCACTTCTGCCTTTTCCCATTTTTCTTTAAAAAGAAATTCGTCTTCTTGCTCAGGATTTCTTTTCTCAATATATAAATCCTGTACATCCGGCCCTACATTTGTGACACCCCATGCAATATCTTGATTATGACCAAGGATTATACCTGGAATGCCCGCAAAGATTACACCACTTACATTATAGCCGGGACCCTCCAAATGTGTTTGATACCAAACAGAAGGAGTGGCCAGTGATAAATGAGGGTCATTGGCCAATAAAGGAGCTCCGGTCTTGGTTTTCTCACCTGATATGACCCAATTATTACTTCCATTAAATTCATTAGGGACCACTGAAGCAGATAAACTGCTTTCTATGTCGATTTCATCCTTTGTTATATTTACGGGAGCTCCTGCAGGATAACTCGGGAATAATTCATAAGCCTTTTCTTTCGGAAAGTTTTGCAGTAAATAGTGACGAAAAGCCTGACTGTTCCAATTGCCTCCCAAATCAAATGCCATATACTTTCCGATTGTCAATGAATCAATTGGTGTCCATTTTTCTGGTTCATATCCTAGAAACGTAAATTCAATTGGCCATTTTCCATCAGCCTTTCTCTCATTAATATAGGCATTTACACCATTAGCGAAAGATTGCAGTATTTCTTTAGCTTCCTCTGAATAAACAGGATAAGAATCTTCAGCCGTTCTCCTCAGGCCAAGCGTACGAAAATATTTATCATTTTCAAGTGTTGACTCTCCAATTACTTCACTTAACCGGCCGGACGCCTGCCTTCTTGATAAATCCATTTGAAACATTCTGTCCTGTGCTTGGACGTATCCTTGAGCGAAAAATAGATCCTGGGTATCACTGGCCTTTATATGCGGTACGCCTTCTCGATCACGCAAGACGTTCACAGAATTATGTAATCCTTTCAACCCAAGCTCTCCTTTTAGTTGCGGCAAAGGTCTTTTTAGAAAATACACCACTCCCAGCGAACCAATCAAAAGAAAGGCTGCCATAATGGCAATGACCCATAAACTAATTTTCTTTCCTTTTGACATCCGTTTTCTCGGCGCTTCAATTTCCATTATATCCCACCCCTTATACTCCTTACATTCTATAAAAGATGAGAGTTTCCTTTATTTATTAAAGACATAATCTTACCTTCCATCCATCGTTACAAAAACTAAAAAAGCTGACAAACGAGTGTCAGCTTTTCTTGATCTTTATTTTAGTTTGATTCGTTGGAGGCGCAAGGCATTTAACACGACACTCACTGAACTAAACGCCATTGCTCCACCTGCCAGCCAAGGGGCAAGCAGTCCCATAAACGCAACGGGGATTCCGAGAGTATTATAGCCAAAAGCCCAAAATAGATTTTGTTTAATATTTCGCATCGTCTGTTTACTTAAATACAGCGCATCAGCAATTCCATTTAAATCACCCTTCATCAGGGTAATATCTGCTGCTTCCATCGCAATATCTGTGCCTGTTCCAATGGCAATACCCGTATCAGCCAATGCAAGAGCAGGTGCATCATTTATGCCGTCACCAACCATTGCCACTTTTCGGCCTTTAGATTGAATCCTTTTCACCTCTGTCGCCTTGCCCTCTGGAAGGACTTCAGCAATCACATTTCCTATACCTGCCTGCTTTGCGATAGCCTGGGCGGTTCTCTCATTATCACCAGTGATCATCCACACATCAATCCCCATATCCTTAAGGCGCTGTATGGCTTGTTGAGATGTCTCTTTAATGGTATCTGCCACCGCAATGATTCCAGCAATATTCCCATCAACAGCTACAATCATCGCCGTTTTCCCTTTTTCCTCAAGTTCCTCCATGACTGATGTAACGAGGGTACTATCTATTTTGTGATTCATCATCCATTTTCTCGTCCCCACCAGGACTAGATTTTGTCCAACAGTTGCTTGGATTCCATATCCAGGATTGCTTTGAAAATCGACCGCTTCGGCAATTTCATACTCTCGTTCAACAGCCGCTTCCACAATTGCCTGCGCAAGTGGATGTTCGGATGGTTTCTCCGCAGCCGCAACCAGTTTTAGCAACTGTGCGTGATCCCATTCACCAATTGGTTCTATATCAGTTAATACTGGCTTTCCATGTGTAATGGTTCCGGTCTTATCCAATATAACCGTATCAATCTGATGAGCGGTCTCTAAATGTTCTCCACCTTTAAATAAAATACCGTACTCAGCCGCCCGGCCCGATCCTGCCATGATGGATGTTGGTGTAGCTAAACCTAACGTACATGGACAGGCTATAACGAGTACAGCAATCATGTTTTCCAGTGCCGATGTAAAATTTCCTCGATCGACGATAAAATACCAAACCAAAAATGTTAAAATCGCTATACCCACGACAATCGGGACAAAGACTCCTGATATTTTATCGGCCAAACGCTGGATCGGCGCCTTTGATCCCTGCGCCTGTTCAACTACTCTAATAATTTGGGAGAGGGCAGTATCTTTGCCGACTTTAAGGGCCTGTATTTTTAGTGAACCATTTTTATTAATAGTGGCACCGAATACGTAATCGTCCCTATTTTTATCTACAGGGACACTTTCGCCAGTTAACATCGATTCATCCACTGCAGAACTTCCCTCTATCACCTGCCCGTCTACAGGGATGCGTTCCCCTGGTTTCACATAGATTATGTCCCCTTTTATCACATCAGAAAGAGGGATCTTTATTTCTTTTTGATTCCGTATTACGATCGCCGTCTTAGGCTGTAACCCTATCAGCTTTTTAATCGCATCCGAAGAGCGTCCTTTTGCCTTGGCTTCAAATAATTTACCTAGCAAAATTAAAGTAATTAAAATGGCACTTGTTTCAAAATATAGATGCGGCATCTCCCCGTGATGGCTTCCACTCTTTACAATCGATTCATATAGACTAAAAAAATAAGCTGACGACGTACCAAGCACCACTAATACATCCATGTTGGCACTGCCATTTCGCAAGGCTTTGTAGGCACCTTTATAAAATTGCCAACCAATAATAAATTGAACTGGTGTTGCCAAAGCCAGCTGTACCCAAGGATTCAGCAATATATCTGGCACATACATCCAGGATGTAAAGGAAAAATGAGCTACCATCGTCCACAATAATGGCAAAGACAGAACTGCAGCCGCTATAAACTTAAACTGCTGTCTCTTAATAGCCGATTTTCTTGGATCGTCATCTTCTTGTGACTGTTGGTTCTTCGGGGCAGCTCCATATCCAAGCTTTTCTATTTTGGCAATTAGATTCTTTTCAGATATCTCTTCACCGGTATATTCAATTGTGCCTGTTTCCAAAGCAAGATTTACATTGGCATCCAGGACACCCTCCGTCTTATTCAGCACCTTTTCAATCCTGGCTGAACAGGCCGCACAGGTCATTCCGGTAATAACCAATTCAGATTTTTTCGTCGCTACGCCATACCCTATCTTTTCTATTTTTTCTTTTATATCTTTCGCTGATATAAGAGTCGGATCATATTTAATGGCGGAGGTTTCGGTAGCTAAGTTCACATTCGCCTCTTGAATCCCCTCCATTTTGCCCAGTACCTTTTCGATCCTCGCCGAACAAGCTGCACAGGTCATCCCTGTAATCTGATATTGAATTTGCTTCATGTTTTCACCACCTTATTGATCGCTTTCACCTGATAAGCCCAAAATGGTGAACAGCTTAGCTTTAACATCAATCAATCTTAATTGACATCATATCCTTGGTCATCAATGGTTTCCTTAATTGTTTCCAGACTAATCAGAGCCGGGTCATATTGGACTTCAACTTTCCCTGTCTCTAATGTAACGGTTACGGATGTAACCCCACCTAACTCACCAACACTGCTTTCCACCGCTTTTACACAATGCCCGCAAGACATCCCTTTTACATCTAAGATTGTTTTTTCCATTTTAATTCCTCCTATTTTTTCATTAACTTTTGTATAGTTATCAATACTTCATCGAGGACTTCCATATCACCTTGCTGAATCCGTTCTACTACACACGATTTCATATGGCCTTCAAGCATCAGCTTCCCAACGGCATTCAAGGCTGATTGCGTAGCGGCGATTTGAGTAATAATATCGTCACAATATATATCTTTTTCAATCATTCCTTTTATCCCTCTGATTTGCCCTTCCACTTTATTCAAACGGGTGATCAAACTTTTTTTCACTTTGTCAGAGTGATGACTCTTTCGTTCTTGATCATGGTGACAATGGTTACCCATGTCCTCAGTAATCTCTATCTCGCTCATAGGAACCTCCCTCCTGCATATCTATCATCAAATATACTATACCCCCCTACAGTATATAAAACAACTTTTTTAATTAAATGACAGAATTTTTTAAAACCTTCTTAGATGTTCAATGTTTTCATATCAAACCCTGATTGCGTTATACTTATGATTATTCACAAATAGCAAAGGAGACATGTACATTGCTTACAATCTACTTAACTAGACATGGGCTAACAGAATGGAATGTTAATCGAATTATGCAAGGCTGGGGAAATGGCGAACTGACTGAAAAAGGTATCAATGATGCAAAGGCCCTTGGAAAAAGACTTGCAGATGTAAAGATTGATAAAGTGTACAGCAGCAGTTCCAAACGCGCTTACGAAACAGCTCAATATATTATTGGAGAACGTAAGATCAGCCTGATTCAGGAAGATGACTTACGTGAGATGCATTTCGGTGATTGGGACGGCCGTATTCGAGATGAAATTGAGGCGGAATATCCAGAGGAATTTAAAATCTTTTGGGAAACCCCACATTTATTTGAAACGGAGACTGGCGAAACATTTAATCAGCTTAAGAAAAGAGCCGTTGACGTATTTGAACGGATTATAAATGAGAACCCTTCCGGAGGAACGATTCTTATTGTGACTCATTCCATTTTCCTGCGAGTACTGCTTACTTATATTAAAGATACTCCTCTATCAGATGTCTTTAAAGCGACTCCTCCAGGTAACACAAGTTTAACGAAGCTCGAAATTCGTGAAGGGGAAATCGAACTCTTATATGAAAATGACATGCAGCATGTAGAAGTATGAATTAACCTAAAGGCTTTCCTTCCACTAATTGGAGGGAAGCCTTTTGTTTATCCCTCTTTATGTAATGTCCAGTAATCTAATAAGATGCAAAAGAAAAAGGGAACTACTAGCCATAAAACTGTTATTCAGCCAGATTCCCTTAGACAGAGGTCTCTTAAGTTTGAAGAATTCATCTATAAAACTAAATCTTTTCTCCATTTGTAAAACTAAATTTTTCTTCATTCTTAAAAAATACTTCTGCATAATCCACTGCTTCCCGCAAGGAAAACAATCTGGAATCAGCACTTCCAATTTTACCTTTTATAACGGTGTGCTGCTGTTCGAACGCGATTCCTATTGTTTCAAATTCAGTATCATCATATTCAATATCCATGTATTCCACCCATTTCCGCTCTCCTTCTACAAAGACAGGTGCTCCTTTTTGGATTACTTCTCTAGTGCCGGAACGATATTCAGCTAAATGAAAGCAAGTATTCGTTTCATAACTGGTTCCGATAAACAGGACATGGGCATCTAAATCATACAGTTTTCTTAATGGAGACCCTTCCCCAAGACCATTTTCTAAAGTATGCTGAGCCAGAATTTCCTTACTCCGTTTCCCCCATCCTGTGAACGAAACGTTTGGGTGGTCACTCCTTAACACATCCGGATAGGTGCGGAATAATTCAGCTATTTTCCCCATTCCATAGGTAGGTGTAATCTCCGGCTCATATGCTGGCATTGTATTTCTTACCGTTTCCCACCACTCCCAAGGGATCGGCGGGTTTAACCATTCAGCCGGATCCGACAAATCAGCTGATTGAGCTGGCATGATAATGGTTCCTTCATCTGTAACTGTATCCATTATCGCCTGAATTACGGCTACAGGCCCCCCATTAATCCATCCAACCGAGGAAAGCGAGGAATGGACAAGGACACTCATACCTCGCTTTAATCCTAAACTGCGCATATCTGCACGGAGCAGCTCGCGTGTCCGGGGAAATGGAGTATTCTCAATCAACTTAGACATAGGCTCACTTCCAATTCTGCTTTTCTATCATTTTAAATGGTAAAGAGAAGTTTTGTAACCCTACTCTATAATTTCCCCTGTTATCATGTGTAAATGATGTTTCAATATCTTCATGGTTGCGGGAGTTTCCATATAAATCTCACCATCTGTATCCGCAGCCAGCACTTCATCTGTTTCAATGGACAATGATGCAGTCTGCAAATGTAATAGTCTCGCTTCAGTATCAATTGGGCTTTCGTCTGGGGGAACCAAGGAAAATAAATCAAGAAAGGCACCAAAAGATGATTCTTTCACTACTAACACATCAAAAAGTCCATCATTCATTTTGATGCTCGCCAGTGGAATTTGATTAGATCCAATATATTTACCGTTTAGTACCAATACCATGACTGCCTCATCTTGATACTCTCCATGATCCGTTTTCATTTTAAAACGAAAAGTCTCTGCTTCTTTCACTGTCCGCAACGCGCTTATAAAGTAACTCATTTTACCCATTAATCTTTTGTGATTTTCATCTATATTGTTTGATGTATGAGCAATGAGCCCAATACCCCAGAAATTAAGAAAATAATGGTCATTTACTTGACCTATATCTACAGGAATAGATTGGCCATCCATAATGGTCTCTGCCGCTTTTTTTAAATTTTGAGGGATATTGAGCATTCTGCTGAAATCATTACAAGTCCCTCCTGGCAATATTGCTAAAATGGGTCTCTTTTTCAGAGAAGCAAGACCATTGATGGCTTCATGAACAGTTCCATCCCCACCCAGAATAATAACCAGGTCGTACCTTTCTCCGAGCTCATGGCAAATTCTTTTAGTTTCCCCTGCCTCTTCTGTCTGCACCACTTTTAATTCTTTCGTTCCCGCACTGATAACAGGAAGTACGGCAGCAAGCGCTCGGTCCGTCTCTGTTTGACCCGCAGCTCCATTGTAAATAAATAGTGCCTGATTATACATACCCATAATCCTTCTCCTCATCTTCCTATAACGTATACTTCATCTATTCCCATGCTACCTATATTTAAAAACATTCCTCTTCTAATAAATGGATAATTTACAGATAATTCAATATAATCAATTTAAAATTAAATGTGAAAGGATGCGAGAAAATATGAAAACCGCTGATTTATGTGATGAGTATGCTGACCGCTTAAAGCTATGCAAAACTCCATTTCATTCATATGGAAAGAACAAAGAATTCCATGGAGAGATCCAAACCGTTCAAGTGTATGAAGATAATGTAATGGTAAAGGAATGCCTAGAAACAATTAAAGCTGGAACTGTTCTAGTAGTGGACGGAGGAGGCTCTTTGAATTGTGCACTTTTAGGAGATAGATTAGCAGCCATTGCCGCTGAAAGAGATATAAACGGAATCATTATTAACGGGTGCGTCCGGGATTCTACCGATTTGGCTGGTATAGCAATCGGGATAAAAGCAATTGGAACTTGCCCATTTAAAAGCGAGAAGATAGGAAAAGGTTCAAAAGGAGAATCATTGTCATTTGGAGAAGTAGAATGGATACCTGGACAATATGTATATGCCGATGATGATGGTGTCATTATTTCAGATAAACCATTGCATGCCAAGCTGGGATAACTAAATCCCAGCTTTTTTGTTAGATGAGTCAAAAGTCATTATTTGCGTCAAAAACAGAACATATGTTCTTAGAATTACTAAATCTATGCTATAATAAACTAGCAAAAGTCATTTCCATTAAGTAGAAACCAATCCACTGAAATGGAGTGATGTCCCATGTCCATCTTTGAGACATTTATGGTTACATTCAGCTTTGCCACCTTGATTCTGACAGTAATCACGATAAATAATAAAAAATAACCTCTCAGGTCTTTTAAAAGAATGAGAGGCCTCTAATCATTATGACCTGTCTCCAATAAGGAGTGGCTTTTGCAGAATCATGAATGCCCACCATTCATGATTCTTTTCTAGTTAAAGAGTATCATAAAGATTGAGCAAAGTCACTTGGAGGAGTATCCTGTATATAGGTGAATTTTTAACCATATATCATAAAAAAGTTTAAACAAGAGCCTGTTGGTGAAAAAATATGTATAGGGATTTTTTTGTCAGGAGGTGAATCTTTACTCATGCTTCGGGTAAAGAATTTGAATGGAGACGATGGACATAGTTAATCTAATTTTACTTTTATTCTTACTGGCAAGTACGATGTTTTTCGTTGCATCGGAATTTGCTATTGTTAAAGTCCGTGCGACCAGAATAGATCAGCTTGTTGCAGAAGGAAATCGAAAAGCTATAGCAGCTAAGAGGGTTGTCACACATTTAGATGAATATTTATCAGCCACTCAACTTGGTATCACCATTACCTCATTAGGTATTGGGTGGCTTGGCGAGCCAACTGTAAAACATCTCATTGACCCGCTATTTAAACATTTACACATTCAAGAATCTGTAGCGTCTGTAATATCCTTTGTCATTGCCTTCTCCATTATTACATTTTTACATGTGGTAGTAGGTGAATTAGCGCCTAAATCAGTTGCAATCCAAAAGGCCGAAACAATTACAATGAATTTTGCACGCCCGCTTATTATGTTCTACAGAGTGATGTTTCCTGTCATATGGGCACTCAACCATTCTGCTCGTTTTATCACTAGTTTATTTGGTATAAAACCGGCATCCGAAGGAGACATTGCCCATTCTGAAGAAGAATTGCGGATGATTCTTACTGACAGTTATCAAAAGGGAGAAATCAATCAATCTGAATTTAAATATGTGAACAATATCTTTGAATTTGATGACCGGATTGCGAGAGAAATTATGGTTCCACGTACAGAAATTCATGCTTTTCAAAAGGATGATATTTTAGAAGATATTGTCTTCTCTTTAAATAATGAACAATATACGCGTTATCCTGTCACTGATGGAGATAAAGATACCATTATTGGGTTTGTGAATGTGAAGGAATTACTAACTGCAAGTCTTAGAAGCGGTTTGAAAACAGATATGCCGATCCGAGATTATGTCAAACCAATTATTACGGTTATTGAAACGATTCCTATTCATGATTTGCTGGTAAAAATGCAGAAAGAACGGATCCACATAGCCGTACTACTTGATGAATATGGCGGAACTTCCGGTATTGTTACGGTTGAGGACATCCTCGAAGAGATCGTTGGGGAAATTCGCGATGAATTTGATACAGATGAGCTTCCAGAGATTCGTAAAATAGCTGATTATCATTATATTTTGGACGCAAAAATGCTATTATCTGAGATTGAAGATCTGCTTGGAATACACATGGATTATCCGGACGTCGATACATTAGGCGGTTGGTTTTTAACCCATAAAATCGACGCAGCCATTGGAGATTCATTAGAAGAAGATGGCTACATCTTTACCGTACAGGATGCGGAAGATCACCATCTACTATATATTGAAGTAAAAAAGGCAGCTAAAGTTAAAAATTAACGAATGATAAATGATAAAGCTGAGCATGCATACTGAAAAAGTTGCATGCTTTTTTTATCGATTAAATCACGGGTAAAAGAGAGCAACAAGTGAAATCTCACAGATTTTGCTGACCCACCTGAACCTTTAAAGAAAAAATGGCATAAAAAAGACGAGGACTCGAGCGTGAACCGATTCCTCGCCTTTTCTCATTATTCGGTTTCCCCTTCCCATTCGAGCATGCCGCCATTCATATTGGTGACATCATATCCCTGGGATTCAAGAAACTGGACAGCTCTGGCACTCCGTCCCCCTGCATGGCAAACTACAATATATTCTTTTGATTTATCTAACTCATTTGTGCGAAACTCAAGCAAGCCTAAAGGAATATTAATTGCTGTTGGTATTTTGCCGCTTTGTACTTCATCTACTTCACGAACATCAATAATATTTAAGGACTGCCCGGCCATTAATCTTTCTTCTACTTCATGTGGTTCAATTGTTTTCATCAGATCGATTTCGCCTCCCTTGAGTACTTTTCTTTATTACCCCTATAGGTATAACAAATTTCGATAAAAAAAGCCAACCGAAGCTCTCAGCGACTTTTGACCAATAAATTGACAGCTTCATTCACTAATTTTTCCTTCTCCTCATTCTCTGCATCCTCCGCAGCTTTTACACACTCAATTAAGTTATCACTGACAATGACCCCAATTGTTTTATCGACTGCAGAACGTACCGCAGACAATTGCGTAACAACTTCTTTGCAATCTTTCCCCTCTTCCATCATGTTCAATATCCCCCGTAACTGCCCTTCCATCCGCTTAATACGGTTTTTAATTTTATCATTATAATCCATTGACCTCACTCCTCAAATTAATCAAATCGTTTCTCTGTAGAAAGCGATGTTGATAAAAACAAAATCATCTATCGGATAGAACATTTATCTCCCATTAATCAGTATCAGTATACCTGATATTACAGGCAGATTCTATTTAGGTATGTACTCCATCCCCCTTCCATACCAGCATTTACTATTCCAATAAAGTTGTTTTTTAGTATTTTGGTTAATTAATGACATTTGAGGGTATTTAGTTAGAAAGCAAGCTCTACAGACCCAGAAAGGAGATTCTAGTGGAATGAAAAAAAATACTCTTCCTTTTATCTTTCTATTATTCCTGCTTGCCACCCTGACTGCCTGTGCAGAAAAGGAACAGATGGCAAGCGGGGCAGAATTAATCAACAAAGATCAATTCGTTTTCACCGCATCCGGAGAATTCAAACCCTTCAGTTATATGAATGATGATATGACTATGACTGGCTTTGATATTGAGGTTGGGGAAGCAATTGCTAAAGAACTGGGACTTGAACCTGTCCAAAAGCAAATGAAATTTAAAGGAATTGTCGAAGGTGTAAAAACTGGCAGAGCGGATGCCGCAGTAGCCAGCCATACCATTAATGAGGCGCGTTCAAAGTTCGTCCTCTTTTCTACTCCCTACTACTATTCCGGTCCACAAATTTTCACCCGTCCAGACAGTTCCATTAAAACTGCTGAAGATTTAAAAGGAAAAGAAGTCGCAGCAGCCAAAGGATCTACATATGCAGATACTGCCAGCAAATATACATCTGATATTAAAACATATGATAGTGATGTGACTGCACTCAAAGCTTTAAGCAATGGCCGCCATGATGCTGTCATTACCGATTTTGTTACAGGAAAAACCGCTGCTAAGGAAGGTTTTAAGATCGTTGGGCAGCAGCTTATCGAACGCAGTGAACAAGCGATTGTGATTCCAAAGGATAACCCTAAGCTTCTCAAAGAAGTGAATACAGCACTTGAAGAATTGCGTAGAAACGGTACGTTATCAAAAATCAGTATGAAATATTTTGGTGAAGATATCACTCAGAAACCAGATAAATAATTTAGGAAAGGGAGCTGTTATGATTGCAAAGTTTATCACATTTTTTTCAAACATTGGTTGATACCCGCGGGGTATTCTTCGATGCCCTTCTATTAACTCTTGAACTAACAGTTGTATCGATCATTTTCGGAATTATCATAGGACTTTTTGTGGCATTATTAAAAATCTCAAAAATCAAATTACTTGGATACATATCTGATGCCTATATTTATCTTGTTCGAGGTACTCCATTAATTGTTCAAATTTTCATCCTTTATTTCGGTTTCAGCGGTATTTTTTTGATTCCAGATTTCTGGGCAGCCTCTTTAGCTCTCGCCTTCCATAACGGAGCTTATATTGCTGAGATATTTCGTGGAACAATTCAATCAATTGATAAAGGGCAGATGGAGGCTGGTCGCTCACTTGGTATGACACGCGGACTCGCCATGCGCCGGATTGTTTTTCCGCAAGCTTTCCGAAGAGCACTGCCACCGCTTGGAAATCAATTCATTATTGGGCTCAAGGATTCCTCCCTTGCTGCTTTCATCTCATTGAATGAGCTGTTTAATGTTGCGACCACGCTTGGCTCCAATAATTTCGACGAGATGACCTACTTGCTCATTGTTGCCGTTTATTATTTGATATTGGTTGCCGTGTTAACACTTGGTCTTCGAGCTATAGAAAAGAGAATGGCTATTAGTGATTAGTCAAAGGGGGATTTAAAAAATGAATGAAGTAAGAGAAATGATACGCATTGAAAATCTAAATAAATCTTTTGGGGACTTACATGTTCTTAAAGATATCAATATGACTGTGTATGAAAGCGATGTTGTCTGCTTACTCGGATCAAGCGGATCTGGCAAAAGTACCTTGCTCCGCTGCCTTAATTTTCTTGAGAAAAAAGATAGCGGCTCAATTGTGGTCGAAGGTGAGCAGATCGAAATAGCCACCCATAATATCAATGAAGTACGTCAAAAAATCGGAATGGTCTTCCAGCATTTTAACCTTTTTCCTCATAAAACGGTGCTGGAAAATATCATAGAAGCCCCGATTATGGTGAAGAAAATTTCTAAAGATATCGCAACAAAAGAAGCATTAGAACTACTAAAAAAAGTCGGCTTGGACGACAAAGCCGATGTCTACCCAAACAAACTATCCGGTGGACAAAAACAACGTGTAGCCATTGCCCGTGCCTTGGCTATGAAACCCGATATCATGCTATTTGACGAACCAACCTCTGCCCTCGACCCAGAGCTGGTTGGGGAAGTATTAACCACCATGAAGGAACTTGCCGAAGAAGGCATGACCATGATCATCGTCACTCATGAAATGAGCTTTGCCCGTGAAGTCGCTGACTGGATATTCTTCATGCATGAGGGTAACATTTTAGAAAAAGGCACCCCTGCACAAATATTTGAAAATCCTACAGAAGAACGAACTAGGGAATTCTTTGGAAGCCAGTTATAATAATACCCCCCTCCTTCGATGGGAGGGGGTTTTTGCGATTATCCCGGGGATAGGCACTTTATATCTGGGGGATGGGCGGGGCTAGCCAGGGCATAGCCCGACTATAGTCTCTTTCCCCTGGACTTCACCTGCCTTTGGCCCGCTTTTACCCTGGTATAGCCGGTTCATAGCCCCACTATAACCTCTTTCCTCTGGACTTCACCTGCCTTTGACCCGCCTTTACCTGGGCATAGCCGCTCCATAGCCGGCGCATAGCCCCACTATAACCTCTTTCCCCTGGACTTCACCTGCCTTTGACCCGCCTTTACCCGGGCATAGCCGCTCCATAGGCACTCTACAAAATAAAAAGCGCCAACCGCTTGGCACTTTTTATCCTACATTATAAGTTATGATTGTTTTTCAACGAATTTTTTATATAATTCTCTGGGATTATTGGGATAACAAGAATAAGTCAATTCCGTATCGATCAGTGGATGATTTCGGGGAGAGTGATTGGAGAATGTGGCGTAACTACTCCATTGATAATCCTGAGGATTCGTGACTATGCCTGCTGCAACTGGGTTCATATGAACATATTTGCTTACATTTAAAAAATCATTTGAGTTACCAACTAATCTGGAATAGTACCCTGCTTGAAATACATGACCGTGGGAGTGGTAAGTATGGTTAAAATAGATAGCATATCTTTGTTGAATGGTTTGCATAATTTTGCTCAAAGAGGAATCGGAGGGTTGGATGAGTAGGTGAAAGTGATTGTTCATAAGGCAATATGCATGGATTTTAAATTTAAATTTGCTATATGTTTCGGCAAGAATAATCATGAATTTATGCTTATCAATCATGTTATAAAAAATCGGCTCTTTTCTAACCCCTCTATTAGTAATGTGGTAAATTTGAAATGTATCAAACATATTCTGGTTATCGAGCAATAATAGTACCTCCCTTAAAGTTATTATATTACTATTTCGACCTCAGGCGCCTCTATCCCTTTAAGTTTGTGAAATTTTTATCATACATTAAAGCTCCCTTATTCCAATAAAAAAACCGACCCCACTCTTAAGTGAAATCGGTTTTTCATAGCATTATTTTTTATGCATTTTGAATTCAAGGAAGAGCTCATTGTAATGAGCCAGCATCTTTTTGCCGAGATTATCATAGACCTCGAGACGGTCTGTTAATTCTGCAGATGGATAAAAGCGTTCATCGCCAGATACATCTTCACCTAAGATTTCAAGGGCAGCATTATTTGGCGTTGAATAGCCAACATAGTCTGCATTTTGGGCTGCATTTTCAGGATCAAGCATAAAATTAATAAATTGGTGTGCGCCTTCTACATTTTTGGATGTTTTCGGGATAACCATATTATCAAACCATAGGTTAGATCCTTCTTCCGGCACTACATAGTCAATGTCTTCGTTATCCCACATTATATCAGCTGCATCACCGGACCAAACGAGCCCGACTGCTGCCTCCTCTTGAGCGAGAAGCATTTTAATTTCATCGCCCACGATAGCTTTGATATTTGGAGTGAGTGTATCCAATTTAGACTTTGCTTCCTGTAGATGCTCTTCATTTGTATCATTTAATGAATAATGAAGGCTGTTTAGGCCCATACCTATAACCTCACGCGCTCCATCAACCAGCAAAATCTGATTTTCTAAATCCTTGTCCCATAGATCATTCCAGCTTTTGAACTCTTTATCTGGCAGGAGTTTCGTATTATAGGCAATTCCAACGGTTCCCCAGAAATATGGAACCGAATATTTATTCCCCTCATCAAAGGAAAGATTAAGGAAACGGGAATCAATATGCTTCATATTTGGTACTTTATCGTGATCAATTTTGATCAGTAAGTCATCTTCTTTCATTTTGCTGATGGCATATTCCGAAGGGACTGCCACATCATAGGATGTACCGCCCTGTTCGATTTTTGTCATCATCGCTTCATTTGAATCAAAGGTTTGATAAATGACTTTAATGCCCGTTTCCTTTTCGAATTTATCAATTAAGTCTGTATCGATATAATCTCCCCAATTGTAAACCGTTAAGGTATTGTCCCCGGCATATCCTTCTGAAGCATTTAATCGATCAATCAAATACAGAAGACCGAATGAAGTAATCAAAATTAGAATCAGGGTACGAGTCAGTTTGCTCATTCTTTAACCCCCATTCGCGGTTTGGAGCTTCTTTTTGTAATAAAGTAATATCCAATAACCAAGAGAATTGTAAATAAGAATAACAAGGTTGATAATGCATTTATGGTTAAGGTAATCCCCTGTCGTGCCATGGAGTAGATTTCAACTGATAAAGTAGAGAAACCATTTCCTGTCACGAAGAAGGTTACCGCAAAGTCATCCAATGAATAGGTTAATGCCATAAAGAAACCGGCAAAGATCCCAGACGTAATATAAGGCAGAATAACCTTTGTCAGCACATTCCATTGGCTTGCTCCCAAGTCACGAGCTGCATCAATTAGTGTCGGGCTCATTTCCTGTAGTTTAGGCAATACCATAATTACGACAATTGGAACACTAAATGCGATATGAGATAAAAGGACGGACATAAAGCCCAGTTTAATCCCAATGATGGTGAACATGATTAAGAAGGAAGCACCAATAATGACATCAGGGCTTACAATTAATACATTGTTCAGAGAAAGCAAAGTGTTCTTCGTTCTTCTCTTTCGTACCTCATGGATCGCCAGCGCTCCAAAAACACCAAGTATGGTAGAAATCGTAGCTGATAATAGAGCAATAACCAATGTATTTAAAACAATAATAAGTAAGCGTGTATCAGCAAATACTTCTTTATACCATTGCAACGTAAACCCATCAAAGCCATGCATTTTTCCGCCGCTGTTAAATGAATAGAACATCAGATAGAAAATTGGTGCATAAAGGATGGCAAACACTAAGATTAAATATAGATTTGATAGCTTAAATTTCTTTTTCATTTTCCATCCCTCACTTTCTTCTGCCTGTCAGAATCATTATTAATGCCATGGCGATTATTAGGAATACCGCAATCGTCGCTCCCATTCCCCAATCCTGGGTAACGAGAAAATGCTGTTCAATGGCTGTCCCCAATGTAATGACACGGTTTCCCGCAATCAAACGTGTAATCATAAACAGTGACAAAGCAGGAATAAAGACAGCCTGAGCACCTGATTTAACGCCGTCGAGTGTCAGAGGGATAATAACACGGCGGAAAGTCATCCATTTGGACGCTCCAAGATCACTGGCCGCATCTACATAGGATTGGTTCATTTCCTCCAGCGCGTTATATATCGGCAATAACATAAACGGTATAAATATATAAGTAGAAACAAATATAAAGCTAAAATCAGTAAACAGGATTTGCTTTGTGCCTATACCGAGTACTTCCAAAAAGGCGTTGGCAGCACCGTACGTACCAAAAATACCAATAAAGGCATATGCTTTTAAAAGCAGGTTAATCCAAGTTGGTAAAATAATTAATAGTAGCCATAATTGCTTATGTTTCGTTTTCGTTAATAAAAAAGCGGTTGGGTAGGCAATTAATAGAGAAATGACCGTAACTAAAAATGCATACCAAAACGAACTTAATGTCATTTTCATATAGACAGGTGTAAAGAATTTACTGTAATTATCTAAAGTGAATTGACCATCTAACCCAATAAAGGAATAATAGACAACCAAAATGATCGGGAATATAACGAATAAAGCAATCCAAATGGAGTACGGGATCAGGTAGAGAGTTTTCGCTTTATTCTTCATGGCCGGCCTCATTATATGCTTCTAAGCGTTTATCGAATTCTTCTTCCGTTTCCCCCGGCAGCATGACATGAATAGCTTCCTCATCAAAACTTAACCCTATTTCTTCCCCAACAACCGCTTTTTTCGTAGAGTGTACAAGCCACTCATTACCCGCTTCATCAAAGCAGCAAATTTCATAGTGAACACCACGGAATAATTGGGAATCCACACGTACCTGCAATTTTCCTTGTTCACGTGTAGTTATTTCTAAATCTTCAGGACGAATGACAACTTCGACAGACTCATTTTCTCTGAAACCACCGTCTACGCAGTCAAAACGTTTATCCGCAAATTCTACTACATAGTCAGCAATCATTTTACCAGGAACAATATTGGATTCCCCGATAAAGTCTGCAACAAATCGGTTAACCGGCTCGTCATAGATATCAGTTGGCGTACCACTTTGCTGAATTCTGCCTTTGTTCAAAACAAATATTTCATCACTCATGGCTAATGCTTCTTCCTGGTCATGTGTAACAAAAATAAAGGTAATTCCAAGGCGGCGCTGTAATTCGCGCAATTCATATTGCATTTCTGTACGAAGCTTTAAGTCCAGTGCTGATAAAGGTTCATCAAGTAAGATGACTTCCGGTTCATTAACAATCGCACGGGCAATCGCTACACGCTGACGCTGTCCACCGGACATTTCTTTGATTTCGCGTTTTTCATAACCTGCCAAGTTTACAAAGCGTAACGCTTCGGTTACCTTCTTAGCAATGTCTGCATTTTTCATTTTTTTTATGCGTAATCCAAATGCAACATTTTCAAATACGTTCAGATGCGGAAAAAGTGCATAATCCTGAAATACGGTATTAACCTGACGCTCGTTAGCCGGAACATTATTAATCAATTTTCCGTTAAAGTAAATCTTGCCTTTAGATGGCTGCATAAACCCTGCAATTAAGCGGAGAATCGTCGTCTTTCCGCAACCAGATGGCCCTAATAGTGTATAGAATTTTCCTTTTTCAATTTCAAAGCTAACATCATTTAATACCGCTGGATCGTCATCATATTGCTTTGTGACGTTCTCAAAACGAATAATAGTATGATCATTCATGTTCATTACTCCTTCTCGTGGATATTAATTATAGATAAGAATCCGTCGCTACAAGCAATAATTCTGAAATTCCATCGAAATCATTAATTAGTTGATGTTCTTCGGTTGCGTTAAAATAAATTGCTTCTCCTGCTTTGGCAGTATATGTTTTTCTGCCTAGAGTTATCATGATTCTACCTTTTAATACATAGCCAAATGTCTCCGAAAGTGAGGGTTCAAATTTTTTGAACTCCCCCTTCTGCTGCAATGTCAACAGAATCGGCTCCATTTCCTTTTCATTTGATTCTGGAACAAGCCATTGAATTTGATAACCTCGATCTTCATCCATAAAATCTGTCGTATCATTTTCTCCGTATACTACCTTCTGTTCACGCTCTTCCTCATCAAAAAATTGCTTCGGAGTACAGCCTAGAACTTCGAGTATATCAAAGAATGTTTCGATCGATGGTGAACTGAGGCCTCGTTCCAGCTGTGAGATGTATCCCTTGCTTAAATCGGTTCTTTCACCAAGTTCTTCTTGAGTCAGACCCTTTTTTAATCTTAAATTTTTAATTTTGCTTCCAATTTCCATTAGCATGGTAGGACCTCAATTTCGTTTATTATAAGTAAACTCTCACTAGAGAAAGTTTAATAGTACCAAACTTAAAGTTTACTATCAAACTCAAACTATTATACAACATTTTTAGGAAACATCAACAGAAATTTATATTAAAGTAAAGTTTTTAAATTTTATAAAAAAGGAAAACCCTATTTAAACACCTCTTCCTTGCCCATTCGTTAAATATCAGCATTAACCTGAAATAATATCAGTCAGCTGGGAAGAACCGATTTATTAACCAAATGATCAGACTAACTAACGGTTAATCCGTTTAATTTTATTCATCAAGGGAATTTGAATAGATAGGGATATAACTATATTTAGCGAGGAGGTTTTTTTATGAATAAGGAAATGTATCAAGATTGTATTAATGCCTGCATGGAATGTATGGATGCTTGTAATGCTTGTTTTGATGCCTGCTTAAAAGAGGATCATGTGCAAATGATGGCTGGATGTATCCGTCTGGATCGAGAATGTGCGGATATTTGTGCATTTGCAGTTAAATCCATGCAATCAAACAGTCCTTTTACGAAAGAAATCTGCACCCTTTGTGCGGCTATATGTAAGGCGTGTGGCGAGGAGTGTAAACAACACGACCATGATCATTGTCAAAAATGCGCCGAGGCTTGCTTCAAATGCGCTGAAGCTTGTCTTACTATGAGTGCTTAAATTAACAAGCTATCAGCTTTATAAAAGATAAAAGGCCGCAGCACGTTTGCCTGTTGCGGCCCTGTTATTTATCCAAAAAGTAATTGAAGAATTCGTTCCCCAGCCTTCCGGTTCTCTCCTTTGTATGGATAACAATGAATATGAATGGCAGGATTAAAATTAAGTTCAATAATTCCGTAATTCTTTTCACTTGCTTCAACAGTGTGATCATCAATCATCATATCAACACCACAGATTGTCGCTCCAACAGCTTTTGCCGATTGTATGGCCAATTCTTTATAGCTATCTGGAATATCATCCGTAAAATCAATGCTATCGCCACCCGTACTGATATTAGAGTTCTCTCTCAAATAAACGATCTCACCTTTTTGAGGGATATAGGTAAAGTTTTTATTCTGTCCTTTCAGGAATAGAGCTTCGCTTTCCCCTAATTGAATTTTCTCTAATGGAGTTTTATAGCCCTTTCCCCGCAATGGATCATTATTTTTCTCTGTAACCAGTTCAGCAATACTCGATTGTCCGTCACCTATCACATTGGCAGGGACACGGTGCAGAATTCCAGTTACTTGATCCCCCATGACCAGAAAGCGATATTCCTTACCACTTAGGAATTCCTCAATCAAAACGGTCTGATCATGGCTAAAAGCCATGTTTAATGCTTTCATATAATCGGCTTTAGAAAAAGAACTAGTGAAAATCGTTATGCCCAGTCCAAAATTGGTGGATTTGGGTTTGATTACAATTCGCTTGGCATGATACTGTTGATAATCATGAATCGCTGCCTCTATCGAAGGATAAGCTCCTCCATGTGGTACTCTTATATCGGCCTTACGGAGAACCTCCTTCGTAACATGCTTATTCTCCATGACTAAAACAGTACTGTATGAATCGAGCGATGTTTTGGTTGCCTGTTTTACATACTCGGTTTTCACGCCATCACTCAAGGCAATAAAATTTTCATCCCGGTCAACAATCTCCATTCCTATACCTCTTTTAATGGCATCTTTCATTAAGATTTGAGTGGAAAGCTCCATGTCCTCATACCCCAATAACGTAAATGAATGTTTTTCACTTTCGTGTAAATAATCAAAAGAATGTTTCATATGAAACATTTCATAGGATGATTGCTTAATGCCAGCCTTTATTTTCGTCGCATATGAAAGCTCTGGATGGATAAGCTTATTTTCAACATCATCCAGGATTCTGATGTACTTTTCTGCCAATCTTAATTCTCTCGCCATGTCTTTTATGCCGGTTACGATTGAGAGATAACTAATCTTAGTTTTATCCTCTTCATCAAGCAGCAGCATGTACAAGATAAATAGGTGAATAAAATAAAGAATCTCCTTACTTGTTCCAATCTTAAACAGAGGATTTAAATCCAACAGACGAATCTCAATATATCTGATTCCATTATCTAAAAGGCTTTGTAGGAGATCATCGCCTCTGTCTGCCTTCAAGCGAAGCGTATGATAATATTCATTTGCACACAACAATTCATGTTCCTGAATTAACGCTCGGATATCGTTCACATATTTTTCGACTGATTGATAGGAAACATCATAGTCTCTTCTATTTTTATAGCCGCATATGCTATTTCTGACCGAAGGGACTCCGGGAAGATAATAACTACCTTGAGTTAATCCTTCTGCCCTTTGCAGACATTCTGGAATATATGTATCATGAAAAACTGGACTTGCTCCGGTCACTTCAACCAATACATCTCGGTAGCGGTTAAAATTTCGGCTAATTTTTAAGTAGATATTATTTTTGAATTCTTGATATGAATTATGTTCGGATTGCTCTTGAAACAATTCATGAAGCAGTTCTTCGGAAAACGAAAAGTTATAATGTATACCACTGATCAATTGTTTCTTTCGGCCGTATTTCTGTGCAAGCTCATATCGATACTCTGTATCCTGCTCTTTTTCCATTCTGGCAATTGGAATCATAGATTCATCGGGGAGAATGGGCGGATTACTGCCGATCCACAAATATTCTCCTTGTTTCGAAAGCTCCAAACTCACGATATCATGTACATTCTCCAAAAAATCAAATGCCTCTTCAATCGTCGAGAACACAGGAGTTACCATCTCGATCTGGGACTCAGAAAAGTCTGTTGTAATATAGGGATTCTTCGCTCTGTTGCCAAATGCAACCGGATGCGGCGTCAAAGCGAGTGTGCCATCTCTATTAACTCTAATATTTTCCTTTTCGAGCCCAAAATTACCTCTCAACCATTGTTGGGATACGTTCTTTTCTTTCATGAACTTTAAAAGTCTATGGTCTATATTTGTCATAACTATACTCTCCTTACCAACCGTTACTGGAAGTCTGTATTCTTGATGTCTTATTTCTCATTCTTCGTAAAGTAAACATAAACCAAATCACTAGAACAATTCCCTTTAACAGACTGCTGAAGGCAATACTCATCCATACACCATTTAATCCAAATGGACCAGATAGAATGATGGCCATCGGGATTCTGAGTACTGTAAAGATAATACTAAATATTGGCGGTATATAGGTTTTCCCCAACCCATTAAACGCTCCGACTGTTAAAAGTTCCATACACATAAACACTTGAGAGTATCCAAGGATTCGCATATAGTCTGCTCCCAGTTTTATGCTAGCTGGTTCACTGATAAAAATAGAAAAAAGCTGCTCCGGCAATAGAATAAATAAGAGTGACGTAAGTATGCCAAACCCAATGGTCATATACAAAGCAATTTTGTATCCTTCATGAATTCGATCGAGTTTCTTTGCACCATAATTTTGGCCGACAAACGCGGCAATTGCCCCTTGCAGCCCACCTATTGTCATATAGGAAATGGACTCAATTTGTATACCGACTTTTTGGACGGCAATTGCATCTGCTCCCCATTGCACAATAATTTTGGCAATAATAATCGATATCCCAATAAAGGCTACCCTTTGTACCGTAATCGGAATCCCCATTTTAATGACTTCAATCATCTTTCGTCCATTCCAATTTGTACGGCCCCCAAAAGATAGAGATCGCCTGGAGTTAAACCAGAAAAGAAGCGTGACCGTCATGTTTGCTGTTAATGTAGCCAGTGCTGCTCCCATTACTCCCATTCCCGGTATAAATCCTGCTCCAAAAATTAAAAACGGATCCAGAATGATATTAATGATAAACCCAATCGTATAAACTCGAAATGGTGTTTTACTGTTTCCCATACTATTCAGAATCATGCTATATAGTAAATTCACGATTGAAAATATGACTCCAATCATGGAGATGACAAGGAATTGGACAGCCATTTTCTCTACTTGGTGATTGCCCAGTTCGAAAAAACCGATAAATGAATCCTTATAGATAAAGACAACAAGCGTATATAAAATAGCCAGAATAAGTGACATAATAAACCCGTTTTTTATGTATTCTGCCGCTTCATCTTGTTGATTAGCTCCTATGCATTGAGCAATTTTTACCCCGCTTCCGATTGAAACCATCGTGGCCAGGGCAACCGCCAAGTTAACGAAGAAACTCGCTGTACCAATGGCTGCCACCGGACCGCTGCCAAGCTTGCCAACCCATATCATATCGACCATACCGTAAGTCGTCTGGATAAAATTTGTCGCAATGATAGGGATGGAAAGCTTCAGAAGAGATGAAGAAATCGGATCTTCTGTTAAATGATAAGCATCCTTCAACTTGTTCCCTCCTATTCTCACTGCTTACGTAAAAAAGTGATTATTGACTCCACTCTTTCTTCGCACAACCGATATATTGTATATTTTCCTTCTCTTCTTCCTTTAATAACTCCACCCTTTTCCATGATTTTTAGATGATGGCTGACAGTAGAGTTTGGAAGCGAAAGGGCTGTGACAATTTCACACATACATAATTCCTCAATTAGTAGTAGTGACAGTATCTCCAGCCGAGTTGGATCGCCAAGCGCTTTAAACATTTCGGCCAAATCCAGTAAAACCCCTTCATTATTAACAGCTGGAAGCTGTTGTTTACCTTCTTCACATATACAACGCATTCTCTGATCCGTTTTTAATTTCCATGTCACAGTTGTTTTCCTCCTCACAATAGAACCATAAATCTAGTTTTATGGTTCTATTATAACCACATCATTTTAATAATGAAAATTTTTGCGGTACACTATTTAAAGAAAGATTTTTATTGGAGGGGATAGCTGTGAATTGTAAGATAAATCGTAATGCCGCTAAAGAATTAAAAAAATTACTTAGTACAGAGGAAGCCGAGGGAAAAATGATTCGTGTAGTAATCACCCATATGCACGGCGATCATGCTCACTATGATATTGAATTGGACACACCGACTGAGCATGATGAAATCGTCAAAACAGATAAGGATATCGATGTTTTACTCGATAGACGCGAAGATTTCCTTGATGGAGTATGGATCAAATACTTTTATCTACCTGAGCCAGGTTTTGAAATTACGAACCCTCAAAAAGAAGGACATGCACACCATCATTAATATATAAGTACAAAAGGCAACCAAATAATTGGTTGCCTTTTTTTGTATAAATAGAAGTTAACTGGTTCATATTAACAAATGAGCTCATCAATTTTAATAAAGGAGTCGACTATACGATATGGGTATATTAAGTGGAAATCCGCAAAAAGAACCAATGCATTATGGTGAAGTATTTGCTGTATGGACGCAATTAATGGGTGCACAAGCTATGATTCCAGGCTTTCAAACCTTGAAAAACCATACAGGTGATCATGATTTACGAGACTTATTAGATGACATGATTGCCAATGCCAGATCAGATGCAAAACAACTGCAGGAGTTACTGAAACATAACGGTATTGCACTTCCACCAGCGCCGCCTGAAAAACCAGAAAGCCAAATCGAAAATATTCCTCCTGGCGCACGTTTTACAGACCAAGAGGTCGCTGGACTTGTATCAGCTGATATAGCAGCTGGATTGGCTGCATGCGCTCAGGCAATGGCACAATGTATCCGCGAAGATATCGGCTTAATGTTTGGTCAATTTCATATGAAAAAAGCTCAATTTGGAGCAGCCTTACTGAAAATCAACAAAGAGAAAGGCTGGTTAATCCCCCCACCTCTTCATGTTGTGACAACAACTGAATAAATACGAAAGGAAGAGAAGCCTACATGTATTATTACAAAGAAGAGCTAATCAATATTATTAAACCTGATAAGCCAGATCCGGCTGCAGCGAAAGTATTACAAGAGACTTTGGGCGGACAATTTGGAGAAATGCGTACAATGATGCAATTTTTCTTCCAAAGTAATAATTTCAGAGGAAAGGCCACTCAATATAAGGATCTCATCAAAGGCATCTTTTTAGAAGAAATCAGCCATGTTGAACTGGTTCAAAAAACCATCAATCAATTATTAAATGATTCCGGTCTATCCTCAGAACCTGGCAACGGTGGCGCAGATGGCGCGCCTCTTGATGAAGCAATCAAGCACGCCAATCCACATCATTATATTATGGGAGCCCAGGCATCTCTTCCAGTTGATGCAGGCGGAAATCCATGGAATGGTTCATGGGTTTATGACCACGGTAACTTAATTGCCAATTTGCTGAATAATTTAATGCTTGAATCAACCGGTGTCCTTCAGAAAACAAGAATTTATGAAATGAGCAATAATCAGACATTCCGTGAGACGCTCGGATTTTTAATTGTCCGGGATAATGCCCATCAAAATGCTTTTGCTAAAGCTCTTGAAACATTGGGTGTCGATTGGGGTAAAATCTTCCCAGTTCCAAATTATGATATCAATAAATATCCTGAATGTAAGAAATTTGTGGATATGGGCTTCCATAATGCTCAGTTTAACTTCCGCTTAGACCCGACCAGAATTGCTGAAGTCTTCCAGGGAGAAACACCGAGCAGAAATGGCGGGACATTGTCGGTTACTCCACCACCGCAAGGGTTCCCTGTTCCCCAATTACCGGATCTGCCCAATGAGCATGCATCTGGAATCAGCGATATAAATAGATAAAAAGTACAGCTATCGATTCTATTTTAGAATGGGTAGCTGTTTTTTAATCCATTCCAATCTAAAAATTCAAAACATTTTATTTACACTCCGGTTGCATATTGGATAAAATTAACAATAAACAGCCATAAAGGGAGATGATTGATTGGATGTATAAAAAGTGGTTTACAGGCTTTCTTTTACTAGCTCTTCTTTACAGCTTAATGGGATGCAGGGGCCATTTAAGACAGGATATTATGATTATGGGAGAAGTACATGAATACAGTGATAGAAGTGTTACATTATCACTTTCCAGCACTCTTCTTGAGGAATCTATGATCCGTGTTATCTTAAAAGAAATTGGCAGTGACAAAATAGCTTGGGAAGGAATTACGGCAGTTATCGATGGCGGCTTCATAAAGTATGAGTTTAAGCGGCCTAAGATTAATCAACAATATAAACTTGAAGTTTTATTTGAGCCTAATAGGCAAAAGTCATCTATACAAAATGTATATGGTAAATTAGGAGAACATATAAGAGACGACAGTCCTGGATATAGATCCTATACATACGGCAAAAAAACAATTAATGGCATTGTTATGTATGGAGTCATTAACAGCTTCGACCAAGAAACAGAAGGTAAAGTCCAACACCAGTCCTGGTACTTGGAATCAGACTTTACTAATTTAGAAAGTATGTTGGAGTAGGTGAATATACATATGAAAAAATTAAAAAGATTGTCTGCCTATTTATTGGATTTCATTCTAACTATTCTCTCAATCATCCTTATTACCCTCTTTTTCAGTTCTATTTGGGAATGGAATCATGCAGAGCCGTCCATTAGCTGGTGGAAGGCATTCACGAACCAAGCCAGAGATATTTACGAAGCCTTTCTTTTTATCGACCAGATACAAATTATGATAGAATCTAGCGCGTACCAGCTTGTGCCAAAATTTTCGCTATTCTGGACCAGTTTGAAAGAACCGTTTATGTATTCCCTGCTTATTTTAGGAGGCACTTTATTAGCAACATTTCTCGCAGCTTTAACATTGGAATTATTCCATTACTTTTCACCACGATTTCTCCAGAAAATATTCCGCGAATTTGCATTCTTTATTCAATCCATCCCGGATGTCATCATAATTTTTGCCATTCAATTATTTTCTATTTGGCTTTTCAAGAAAACCGGTATGCTCATTTTGGACCCTATCGCTTTAGATGAAGACCATGTTTACATTCTGCCTATTTTGGCTCTGTCTATTTTACCGATTTTTTTGCTGTTCCAAATGATTGATTTATCAGTCAGTGAAGAGGAGCAAAAATTGTATGTGGAGTATGCTTATGCTAAGGGATTATCCAAAAGAGAGGTGTTTTTTAAACATATCCTTCGTAATACGACCATCACTATTATTTCGAACTTGCACTATTTGCTTTGGTTTATGATTTCAAGCCTGCTTATTCTTGAGCGCTTATTTAATATGGATGGCCTATTTTCTTTCTTAAACGGACTGGATGTTAAATTTATTGCCGTTGGATTGACTTTTTTATTTATACCCTTCTATTTATTAGATGTATGGGGAAAAACGATTGTTAATCGTGTAATGGGCGGTGAGCAGGGATGATGACCAAATTACGTAAGAGCCCGCCTTTTATAATTGGGTTCCTATTTTTATTTATTCTGATTGTAACGAGCCTGCTCTATCCTGCATGGATTAAGCCAAATCTTGAGCCGCCGCCCGAACTTGTATATGAAGATGGTGTCCTTGTTGATAAACCACCCTACCCACCAAGCCTGAAGTATCCCTTGGGCGTAGATAGAATAGGTCAAGATACATTTTGGAACGTGATTGAAGGAGCTAAATACACATTATTTATTGCGGCATTTATTGGGATTCTCCGAATGTTCCTCGGGATAGGTACAGGCATTTTATACGGTCTGTATCGTCAACGCTTCAGCTGGGCTATAGAACCTTTAACCCGTGCATTTCGTTTTATTCCAACAATATTGATTGCGATGATGTTTTTTGTGTCTGAGGAAGGATTTGATGTAATCTTTAAGCAATGTTTAATGCTGTCCATCATAACCTTCCTGCCGTTAACCTCTGTCATTGGAAATGAACTGCGTTATTACTTAAATAATGAATTTATTCATGCCTCCCGCCTACTAGGAGGAACGAAGTGGTGGATTGTAAAGGTACATATTTCACATCATTTAAGACCAAGAATGATTGTTATCCTCCTTCAGCAAATCGCTCAATCATTAGTCCTGCTTGTTCAGCTGGGTGCTTTCCTTTTTGTAATAGGCGGATATGAAATGCTAGACCTTGGTCCACCAGGTGACCCCTATAATGTTGCTACTTCACTTTCACATGAGTGGTCAGGGATGATTGGTCTCTCCTATCAAGAATTGCGGTACAATAAATGGATTGTGCTCGGTCCATCACTTGGTTTTGTCCTAAGCTTATTCTCTCTAAACCTCATGCTCAGGGGGATTCAAAACGTTCTGACAGACCGTTCTTCTATCAAAAAAACTGAGGAACACATCCATAAAGATGAATTAAATCAAGATGCCTTCACACTCGTCAATCCAATTAAATAATTTTCATAATAAGTGCCCCCCCTTATCCTATCGTATGAAAATAGGGAGGGTTCAGTTTTATAATATGAAATAGGAAAAGAGATACAACAAAATACAGGGCTCAATAATGAGGACTACTCCCCATACCAAATCACCATTTCTTTCCTTTTTTAAACCCTATAAATACTCATTCGCAAATCTCGTTGGATTGATTATCCTAAACATGATTGCTCAACTGCTGTAAAATAGAATAGTATAGAAAACTCGTATATGTATTGCAGGAGGTACTAACAACATGCTACAAGCTATTAAAAATCGTTTAATTGTTTCATGCCAAGCTCTTGAAGAGGAGCCACTCCACAGTCCAATGATTATGAGTAAAATGGCGCTCGCAGCTATGGAGGGCGGCGCAGCTGGCATTCGGGCTAACTCGCATGATGATATTGTTGCTATTAAAGAGGAGGTTCCCTTACCTGTAATAGGAATTGTCAAGCGTGATTATCCTGATTCTTCCATCTATATTACCCCCACACTTCGAGAGGTAAGTGAAGTTGTATCTGCCGGAGCAGATATGATTGCGATGGATGCCACATATCGTCCGCGACCGTCGAAAGTGGAACTTGAATTTTTTGTACAATCCATCCGTCTGCACTTCCCTAATCAATTACTCATGGCCGACATATCCACTATTGGCGAAGCAATTGAAGCAGAGCGAATTGGATTTGATTGTATATCTACCACATTGGTTGGTTACACGCCATATTCAAAAGGGAAATTTGTTCATGATGATGATTTCAAGTTATTACGGGAGTTGGTTTCTACTGTTAAAATCCCGGTTATTGCAGAAGGAAACATTTTAACCCCGGAAATGGCCCGACGCTGTCTTGAAGCGGGTGCCCATTCTGTCGTAGTTGGCGGTGCTATTACACGTCCTCAACAGATAACAAAACGGTTCGCTGATAAAATGAAAGCGTAAGAGGAAGTTTCCCCTTACGCTTGTTTATTATGGATGGGACACGATTAAAGAAAGATTCCCATCAAGTTCAAAACTTCCCGTACCAGATGGAAGAATAAAATGAGTACCTTTTTCTAGCGCATAATTATCCTCTGTTGTCTTAAGGATACCTTCTCCCTCAATGACACTTAGAAGCATAAAAGGCTGATCCTGTTGGAATGAAGTTTTAGCATGGATAGTCCATTTATAAACGGAGAAGAATTCCGTTTCCACAAATGTAGTCAATTCTGCACCAGATTTAACTATTTTGGATATTTGCACCTCAGCATCTTTATGTGGCACCATACTCACATCTATTGATTTTTCAATGTGAAGCTCTCTTTTTTGCCCATTTTGATCTAGACGGTCATAGTCATAAACACGATATGTTGTATCAGAGCTTTGCTGCGTTTCAAGCACAAGTGTTCCTTCACACAAAGCATGGACCGTACCACTTGGAACATAGAAGAAATCTCCCGGTTTGATGGCTACACGTCGTAACAAACGATTCCATTCGCCCTTTTCAATCATGGACGTAAATTCTTCTTTGGATTGTGCGGTGTGGCCATATATCATTTCTGCGCCTTCCTTACAATCTATGATATACCAACATTCCGTTTTGCCCAGTTCACCGTTTTCATGAATATTTGCATATTCATCATTCGGATGGACCTGCACGGATAGATCGGCATTTGCATCCAAAATTTTTGTTAGGAGTGGGAATACATTGCCCTCCATATTCCCAAATAAATGACGTTCTTCATTCCATAATTCGATTAAAGTTTTGCCTGCATATGGCCCATTTTCAATAACAGATGGTCCATTTATATGACCGGATATCGCCCAGCATTCACCTGTATGTTCAGATGGAATATCATATTCGAATTTTGTTTTAAGCTCTGTCCCGCCCCAGATTCTTTCCTGAAAAACAGGCTTTAAAAAAAGAGGTTCTGCCATTGATGAAATCCCTCCAACACCCAATATTTATGTACACTATTAACTATAATTCAAGGGAGAATCCTTGTCTAATCTCAATTTCCTTGCCTAATATGAGTTAGTACACGAGTATGTATAGCCAAAAAGAAAGCTGAACCAAGTATGATTCAGCCCCACCCTTCTATTCCTTTTTTGGGAGATATTCTTTCTATAAAATCCTCACTTAATGACTCCACATGCGATCCGATCACCGGCATCCCCTGTTGGCTGCGTTTTTCCATCATCGGGATTTTCATGAATAACTAATGCTGTTCCATCAGAATCAACTAAAGATACATCGTCATTATCAGATAAGGACACATCTTCTGCATTTACCGTCACATTAACGCTTCCTTCTTTATCTACCTCAATATTAGGGAGGTCTCCTGCATGCGGACCTTCCTCATGCTCTGCCCCATGCTTTGCATCAGTTGGATTAAAATGCGCGCCCGCCGACTCAAAACTAGGAGCCTCACATACACCTTTTTCATGAAAATGGAAGCCGTGAAGTCCTGGCGGCAGACCATCTGCTTTCAATTCTACCACCACTCCCTTTGCTACCTCATTCAGCTCTGCAGTTCCAATCTTCTCTTTCTTAGTATTATAAAGATCTATTACTTTACTCTCTACCTTATCCGACCCACTATTCTTTGTATCATTTGTAGTTTGATCGGATTCTTCTTTATTACAGGCAACCAATAAAAGAGTCATAAGCATTACGATGCAAATCCCGGTCTTCTTTAACATAGTCAGTTCCCTCCTTTTACATCTCCATACCATCTACTCCTAAAATTAAACAACTTTGAAAAAAAATGTGCCCTAAGTCCTGAATAAATTTAGGTTATGTACTCAAATGATTAATTTTTGCACCAGCTTAACAATGATCCATCCTCAGAGTATCGAGTCGGTTTACCATCTATTCGGTTTGTATGGATAAAGAGGTTTAGAGGATCTCTCTTTTAGTAACTCTAATCAGGCAGAAAAGATTCATACGATAAGGCTACTCTTATCTTTAAATACCAGTTCTAACATGTGCTTAAGTCACCAATTACCCTTGTACTTTCCTGTCAGATATTCCACTCCATCTATCCTACTTATATACCTAGTTGCTCAAATTTCCTCTTTTCTGAACATTTGTGTTAAAATGTGTTTATTGTACCAACCGTACCAATAAAATCCTTAACTGCTAAATTTGTCTCTCCGTCGTACCTCTATTGTTTTGTTCATTCTGTTTATAGGAACTTAGTTAGTCCTCTTAGCTAATTGCCTATTTTTCTTGCTCTAAATTTCTATTCAATCTCTTAACTATTCAATCTCCTCTTCGAAGATAAATAGATAGATAGAAAGCAAGATCTAACCTGAAGCAGTTTATATCCTAAAAACATCAAAAGAAGGGAGCTAGAATATGAAAACTTCTAAATTTAAATTTTCATTAGCTACTCAAATTTTAATCGGCTTAGTATTAGGAATCTTTGTTGGTGCAATTTTTTATCAGAATGAAACTGCACAAACCTACTTACAGCCTCTTGGAGATATTTTTCTCAATTTAATTAAAATGATTGTCGTACCGATCATCATCTCTAGTATTATTGTTGCGATTGCAGGTGTTGGAGACATAAAAGCAGTCGGAAAACTCGGTGGTAAATCGCTATTATACTTTGTCTGTGTAACTATGATTGCCATCATCGTAGGCCTAGTATCCGCCAATATTTTTCAACCTGGTAAGGGCATTAATATGGAAAAACTTGAGCAAACGGATATTTCCAGCTATGTAGGATCGGCTGAAGCCAAGGAAGACCAATCTATTATTGATATGATCGTTCATATTGTTCCAGCAAATCCATTCGAAGCATTTGTCACAACAGATATGCTGGCCATCATCTTCTTCTCTGTCCTTTTTGGACTGGGTGTTGCAGCTGTCGGTGACAAAGCAAAGCCTGTTTATAACTTTTTTGACGGTGTTGCCCAAATTATGTTTTATATAACTAATCTCATTATGAAATTTGCACCAATTGGTGTATTTGGCTTAATTGGTGTAACGATTTCAAAATTCGGGTTAGAATCTCTTATTCCATTAGGAAAACTAGTTATTACCGTATTTGGAACAATGGCGTTCTTTGTCGTTGTCGTTTTAGGATTAATTGCCAAAGCAGTCGGATACAGTATCTTCCGATTGTTCAAGGTGTTGAAAGCAGAACTGATTCTCGCTTTTTCTACAGCAAGTTCTGAAGCTGTTTTACCTAGAATTATGGACAAGATGGAAAAAGAGGGTTGCCCGAAACATATTGCTACCTTTGTTATTCCAACAGGATATTCATTTAACCTGGATGGATCTACTCTATACCAAGCCTTGGCCGCATTGTTTATTGCCCAGATGTATAACATCGATTTATCTATCATGGAGCAAGTGACTCTAATGCTTGTACTAATGATTACTTCTAAAGGAATAGCCGGTGTACCGGGAGTTTCCTTCGTCGTCTTATTAGCTACCCTCGGCACAGTTGGTATTCCAGTTGAAGGGTTAGCCTTTATCGCAGGTATCGACCGTATCCTTGATATGGGCAGAACTGTTGTAAATGTATTGGGTAATGCTCTTGCATCGATTGTAATCGCCAAATCAGAAAAAGCATTTAACCCTCCTGTTGAACAACAACAACAGGAAGCCATTTAATAGATTAAGTTTAAACAGCCTGGACGCATAGACACGTCCAGGCTGTTTTTGATTTTATAAACTGATTGTTTATTGGACACTAGTCTAGTGAACGCAAACTCTCTAATTATCACTTTATAATAGTAGAAACTAAATAAAACCGAGGACAATCATCATCCTCGGTCTTTTCCAAATTGTATTCGATGCAAGTTTGCAAATATCCCATCTTGGTTCAGTAATTCTTCATAAGATCCATCCTCTGCAATACCCTCTTCGGTAACAACAATTAGGCGGTCTGCATTACGAATGGTTGCCAAACGATGAGCAATGACTAACGTAGTACGGTTCGCAGCCAGTTCGTTTAACGATTGCTGAATGATCCTTTCCGTTTCCGTATCTAAGGCAGATGTGGCCTCATCTAAAATGAGGATTGGCGGATTTTTCAAAAACATACGTGCGATTGCAAGTCTTTGTTTCTGCCCTCCGGATAGCTTAAGTCCCCGCTCGCCAATCTGTGTATTGTATCCATCTGGCAGCTGTTCAATCATTTTTTCCAGATGAGCTTTTCGAGCCGCTTCTTTAATTTCCTCCAATGAAGCATCGAGTTTACCATAAGCAATGTTCTCACGTATGGTCCCTGTAAATAAAAAGACATCCTGTTGCACAATCCCAATATGTTTACGAAGTGAGTCGGTTGTCATCTCTCGAATGTCTATTCCATCTATTTCAATGGAACCAGCGTCCACATCATAAAAGCGTGGAATGAGTGAACATATCGTGGTTTTTCCGGCTCCGGATGGACCAACAAATGCGGTGGTCTCCCCTGCTTTAAGATGGAGCGTAACATTCTGTAAAACCGGCTTCGATTCATCATAGCTAAAATCAACATGATTAAAGGTGATATTACCTTTTAAGCCAGTTACCGCTATTGCATTATCTTTATCCTGTATATCCGTTTCCTGTTCAATAAGCTCACGAAAACGTTTAAAGCCTGCCATTCCTTTTGGATAAAGCTCAAGCAATGCACTGATCTTATCAATTGGTTTAATTAAAACATTTGTATATAAAACAAAACTAACCAGTTCCCCATATGACAATGTGCCATTGAAGCTGAGCCAGGCTCCTACAATCAGAACCAACAAGGTCAGAATTCTTGTCATCATAAATATAGAAGAATGTGTCCACGACATCACCTTGTATGCCATAAGTTTAGCTGATCGAAATAAACCATTATTTAGCTCAAAACGATCCATTTCATACGCTTCATTTGTAAAGGATTGAACAACTCGTACCCCAGCTACACTGTCTTCCACTCGGGCATTAACATCAGCAATACGGCTGTACATGTTTTTCCATGCTATATTCATCTTCATATTACTGAAGGTCACCAGCCATATCAAAAATGGAATCATAATAACCGCCACGATGGCTAAGGTAGGATTTATATTAAACATGATGGCGAAGGCTCCACAGAAGGTCATAATGGCGATAAAGAAATCCTCAGGTCCATGGTGGGCAAATTCCCCGATATCAAATAAATCATTTGTCACACGACTCATAATATGGCCGGTTTTCGTGTTATCAAAGAATCGGAATGATTGACGCTGAACATGATTAAAGAGCTCCTGTCTCATGTCCGTTTCAATATTTATTCCAAGCTTATGCCCTAAATAGTTTACAACGAATTGCAGGAATGTACTCAATACATAAACAGCCAATAATAAAATGCTGACCGTAACAACCATGCTCCAATTTCCTGTTGGCAACAATTCATCAATAAACCACTGAACTGCCATTGGAAAAGCCAACTCTAGCAACGCAACAATGATAGCACTGCTAAAGTCGATTAAAAACAGCCGCTTATGCGGTTTATAATACGCAAAAAATTTCCTCAGCATCCCATTTATCCCTCTCTTTTCTATTCTTAATTATTCATTATATCAATATCCCGATCAATTAAATGCAATTTCTGTTTAATAAAGGAAGGGAATTATACTAAATTCACCCTATCATTCGTACAAATCGATCTGATATACTTTTAAACTCCTTTTCGACAAACTAAAAATTTTTTATGAAACTGTAACCAAAATTTAAGTTTAAAAATAATAGACTTTATAAATTTGCTAGAATCAACTCGCATCCTTGAATCTATCAACATTTCAAGGATTTCCCAATTCTGGCTATATTTTTTGTTTTTTTATAATTTTTTACAAACCCATTACACTTACATTAAAGCCTTCATTTGGGGGTTTTTTCTATATCTAGGTTGGAAATATAAAGAGTGTAACAGCAAAACAATAAAACAATAAAACAATAAAAACAAACGCAAAGGAGCGATTTATTATGGCTGACAAAATGTCTAGAGAAGAAGCAGGACGTAAAGGTGGAGAAGCTACATCTAAAAAACAAGATAAAGAATTCTTCCAAGAAATCGGCAAAAAAGGCGGAGAAGCTACTTCTGAAAACCACGATAAAGAGTTCTACCAAGAAATTGGACAAAAAGGCGGAGAAGCTACTTCTGAAAATCATGATAAAGAATTCTACCAAGAAATTGGACAAAAAGGTGGAGAAGCTACTTCTGAAAACCACGATAAAGAATTCTACCAAGAAATCGGACAAAAAGGCGGAGAAGCTACTTCCGATAATCATGATAAAGATTTTTACCGTGAAATTGGTAAAAAAGGCGGAGAAGCACGTAATAACGATTAATAGGTTGTTTAAACATAAAAAAGGTGACGTGAACCAAATCACGTCACCTTTCTTATGCTCATTGAACGGTTTTTAAAAGGCTATTCATTTCTGCAACTTGCTTTTGTTGAGTAGCAATCATATTTTGAACGTGTGTCTTTAATTCGGGATTTTGAGTGTATTTTAATATATTCTCGCCCATTTGAATGGCAGCCTCATGATGTGGGATCATTTCAGTCAGGAAGTCTCTATTGATATTACCTGTTTGTTTGGCTCCCTCCATTTTTGTCATCATCGTATTATAAATTTTATTATATGCCTGTAAATAAGATGCCTCTGCCTGCTTATTCAGGATGGGATTCGCTTTAAGTTTATTTTCCAACTCTTCCATTTTTCTTATCCCATTCAACTGTTCCCTAATAATAGTATCGGCCAGTCTTTTCACCTGATCATTGGCACCTTCATACTTTAATAAATTCTCTGACATGGAAACAGCGGCTTCATGATGAGGAATCATTTCATTTAAGAAATCAAGCGTTGGGTCTCCTGTTCTAGGTGCCATCGACATGCCTTCCTTCATCACTTGCAAAATACTTCTATAATTATCATAATAGTCCTTTTCCTTAGGTCCCAATTCCGCATGAACCTGCGAACTAAACATACATAGGAATACCAATAGTACCGCTATACTTCTTTTTTTCATAAAGAATCCTCCTATAGTTGCTGATTTTTCTTATTATGTAAAAAAAGTACAACTCCTATGCATATCATTCACAAAATGAAGTTCTGATCAATAGTCCAGCAATTTCAACTCAAAATTTTTCGTATAATAACAGGGTGTTCTACTTCTTCCTTGCTTTCATGCACGCAGAATTTAGAATTGATCAATATCCCGTATAACATCTTTTACTACATCTATTGATTTAAGTATATCCTCTTCATATTCCATACTATGATTCACTTTAGGATAAAGCTTCATTATCATATTGGGATTTTGCTTCAACTGTTTGTATCGATTCTCTACATAATGAGGATCGTGATCACCAATAAAGCATAGTCCTTGTCCAGAACTCTCTTTCATGGCAGTAAATACATCATCCCTCTTTAATAAAGGAGTCAGCCACACAGCTTTTGCCTTTTTGAATCGGGCTTTTCTTATTTCATTACTCATCGCAATGGTTCCAAAGGACTTTCCAATCAGATAAAAATTTTCATAATCTTTTTCCTCTAGAACTCGATCAATGACTGCTCCGGAATCGTAAATCACCGCTTCGCTTAACTGGTCATCGGTAAAATCATAATAAGAATTATCTCCATACGAGTACTCTAAATGCAAAATATCCATTCCTTTGTTTAAATATATCCCAGTGGCAAAATGAAACAGAGGTCCCTGAACAGTATATCCCACACCCGGAAACATGATGACCAGGCTCTTTGAATCCTCAATTTTGCTTAAAGTGGAATAATGAATTATTTTCTCTTTATATCCTGATACCTGATTATGTTTAACCTAAAGCATAGCGCTGTCCTCCCCTTCATAAAAATATGTAGATTAATAGTACCGCTTTTTACCAAACTGTATCTTATTTTTTGAAATTTATGTTGTATTCTGCTTTAGCGAACTGGAAGGTTCATTTTTAAACTGGCATAGCCCGGGGATAGTCTCTTTCCCCAGGACTTCACCTGCCTTTGACAGGGCTTTCCCCCGGTATAGCCGCTCCGTAGCCGGGGCATAGGTAGGGGATAGCCTCTTTCCCCGGGACTTCTCCTGCCTTTGACACGGCTTTCCCCCGGTATAGCCGCTCCTTAGCCGGGGCATAGTCCGGGCATAGTCTCTTTCCCCGGGACTTCACCTGCCTTTGACATGGCTTTCCCCCGGTATAGCCGCTCCATAGCCGGGGCATAGCCCGGGCATAGTCTCTTTCCCCGGGACTTCACCTACCTTTGACATGCCTTTCCCCCGGTATAGCTATTCCATAGCCGGTTCATAGGCTGGGCATAGCCGCTTAACCCCAGCTATCACCCGTCTTTCATTTTAATTAACCTAAATAGAAAAAGCCGTCTTTAAATAAAAAAATGACTGCCGACTTGGTCGACAGCCTTAGTATTTTGAAATAGATTTTAGCAATTTATATACGATAATCGTAAAACTATTATTCTTTAATAAGCTTGAGCTCTACTGGTATAGATTCTTCGATATCTTTATCACTTAAATAATCAACAGCAGCCTGAATGGCTGTCTCACCAATTAAACCTGGCTGCTGAGCAACAGTAGCCGCCATCTCACCAGATTCAACTTTTTTGACTGCATCATCAGTCGCATCAAAACCAATAACAATGATATCTTTTCCACTCGCTTCAACTGCTTCTAAAGCACCAAGTGCCATTTCATCATTTTGTGCAAACACTGCTTCAATATCCGGGTTAGCTTGTAGAATATTCTCCATAACTGTTAAACCTTCCGAACGATCAAAGTTAGCAGTCAGGCTAGCTTTTATTTCAACTGAATCTTTTACGGCTTCGTTAAATCCATCACCACGGTCGATAGCTGCTGATGAGCCTGCTATTCCTTCTAATACAGCAACCTGAGCACCTTTTTCTACTAAAGTCAGTAAATATTCCCCTGCTAATTTACCTCCGGCCTTATTATCAGACGCGATATGAGAAACAACTTCTCCACCCTCTGACGATCTGTCTACCGTAATAACAGGAATTCCGGCGCTATTAGCTGATTCAACAGCTGAAGAAACCGCGGAGGAGTCCACTGGATTAATCATTATCATATCAACTTCTTGCTGAATTAAATCTTCCACATCAGACGCTTGCTTAGAAGCATCATCCTGAGCATCTACTACCGTGATTTTTGAATCAAGGCTTTCTGCTTTCTTTTCAGCAGCTTCACTTAATGAAACAAAGAACGGATTATTTAATGTAGACACGGAGAATCCAATGACCATATCCCCTTTTTCTTTGGATGATTTAGACTCTGATTGGCTGCCTGACTCCATTGAGCAAGCGGCCAACATAACGGATAACATTGCTGCTAACAGGATTAATGAATACTTTTTCATTTAGTACACTCCCTTTATGCTTGTTTTTTTCGATCCAAGAGAACTGCCATTAATATAACTGCACCCTTCACAACTTGTTGGAAGAATGAAGAGACTCCAATTAAATTCATTCCGTTATTAAGTACTCCGATAATTAAAGCTCCAACTAATGTACCGAATATCCAGCCACGTCCTCCCGTTAATGAGGTACCTCCCAACACAACGGCTGCAATGGCATCCAACTCATAGGATTCACCAGCTGTCGGTTGTGCTGAATTTAGACGTGATGTCAAAATTAATGCTGAAATAGAGGCTAAAAGTCCTGTAATCGCATAAACCCAAATTTTTACTCGATCCGTATTGATACCTGATAATTTGGAAGCGTCTTCATTTCCTCCCACTGCATAGACACGGCGTCCAAAAGTCGTTTTATGAAGAATGAAATATAAAACAATAAATGCTAGTATCGTAGTAATGACAGGAACAGGAATGCCTAAAAAGTACCCTTTCCCAAACATTTGAAAGGTAATAGAATCACCCAGTCCAGATACTGGCTTTCCTTCCGTATAAACAAGTGTTAATCCACGATAGATTGTCATGGTTGCCAATGTAGCGATAAATGGAGCAACTTTTCCCTTTGTGATGATAACTCCATTGATGGCACCTAAAATTAAACCGAGTATGAGAGCAGCACCCATCGCAATAATTGGATCCATTCCGCTGGCAAGTAAACTTGCTGCGACCGCACCGGTTAAGGCGAGAGTAGATCCAACAGAAAGGTCAATTCCTCCGGTCAAAATAACAAATGTCATCCCAAATGCAATTAGTCCACTTATTGAAACTTGTCTTAAAACGTTTAAAATATTTGAAACTGTCAAGAAGCTCGGATTCATAATCGTGACTACCACTATTAATAACAATAGACCAAATAACGGGCCAAGCTTTGAAAGCCACTCTTTATAGTTTACTTTAGACAATTTTCTCTCCTCCTGTTGCATAGTGCATAATTCTTTCCTGAGTCATTTCATCCTTCTCTACTACGCCAGTCAATTTGCCTTCCTGCATCACTAGTACTCTATCAGCCATGCCAATAACTTCCGGAAGTTCAGAAGAGATCATTAAAATAGCAACACCAGCCTCAGCTAATTGATTAATAATGTGATAGATTTCCTTCTTAGCGCCAATATCAACCCCACGAGTAGGTTCATCCAGAATAAGAATTTTTGGATGAGTCCCAAGCCACTTAGCAATCACAACCTTTTGTTGATTACCCCCTGAAAGAGATTTAACCGGTTGTTCTGCACTTGAGGAGCGTATTCGTAACTGATTTATGTAATTTTGAACAAGCTCATTTTCCTTGCTTGGCTTTATGACACCAGCCTTAGAACCTTTTTCTAAATTTGCAAGCATAATATTCTCTTTGATTGAGAAATCTAAAATTAAGCCTTCCGATTTTCGATCCTCTGTCACCAAGCCAATTCCTAGCTTCATAGCTTCCATAGGGGTTCGGATATGGACTTTCTGACCATCAAGGAATATTTCTCCCTGAGTAGATTTTCTATATCCAAACAGGGACTCTGCTATTTCGGTTCTGCCTGCTCCCATTAATCCAGCGAGTGCCAGCACCTCTCCCTGATGCAAGGTAAAGGACACATCTTGAAAGGCATCATCCGAACTTAATCCCTTCACTTCCAGTTTCTTATTGCCTATTTTGACACTACGGGAGGGGAAACGCTCTCCCAGCTGACGTCCAACCATCATCGCAACGATTTCATCAAATGTTGTTTCCGGAATCTTTTTCACACCTACATATGCACCATCACGCAATACGGTAATTCGATCACAAATGGCAAATATCTCTTCCATACGGTGGGAAATATAGACGAATGAAATTCCTTTGCTTTTCAACTCTCTAACAGTTTTAAATAAAGTTTGGATTTCACGATCTGTTAAAGCAGCAGTAGGTTCATCCATAACAATATATTTAGCATCAGACGCAATCGCTTTCGCAATCTCAATAATTTGTTGCTTCCCGACAGATAAATCACCTGCCCTGGTCCGTGGATGAATATCTAAGCCAAGCTTAATCAATAGCTTTTTTGTTTCCTGTTCCATTTCTTTACGTTTCAAAATGCCAAGCCCATACTTTAATTCTTTGCCGAGAAACAGATTTTCGGCTACGGTAAGGTCAGGTAAAATATTCAACTCCTGATGAATCACATGTATACCCTGCTTTTCAGAATCCTTCGCAGATTTAAAATCCATCAATTGGCCGTCGACTCTCACTTCTCCGTTGTCTTTTGTATAAATACCTGACAGGATCTTCATAAGTGTAGATTTTCCTGCCCCATTCTCTCCCATAAGTGCATGAATTTCTCCATTTAGCAATTCAAATTGGACATCCCGCAATACGACATTACCACTGAATGCTTTTGAAATACCGGACATTTGAATCATTGCTGTTCACCCACCCTTTGTTAAAAAATAACGCCGCTCTGTAAAATGATATTTGCATATGGTGAAGCTTCACCTGTACGAATGATTACCTTGGCTGCTTTAGTTTGTATTTTAAGTTCCTCATGCGTTATTTTCTCTATATCATTAAAACAACCATGAATATATCGATTTAAATCTGGATTCAAATTCTCCATTTCCTCCGCTATAAAGACCCTCTCAACTTCCAAGTCTTTAAGTACCTCTTCCAAAACAGGAATGAATCCCGGTTCTCCAAGCTTATAGGCTAAGTCGATACATAGTGTTTCGTCAGGAATTGGCAGTCCGCAATCAGCTATAACAATCTGGTCTGTATGGCCAAGTTTGGCAAAAATACCGGCCAATTCACGATTAATGATTCCTTGTTTCTTCATTAAGCTTTCCCCCTTACCCTTGCCTCTACCGCTTCTATTCCAGGCATTCCGCCTTGGGCGCCAAATCCTTCAACAGATAATGATGCGGCAATATTCGCGAAATGGATAGCCTCTTTGATGGATTTACCATTTATATAAGCATGAGCAAAAGCTCCATTAAACGTGTCACCTGCCCCTGTTGTATCAATCGGGTTTGCAGGGAATCCCTTTACGTGAATAATCTCCTTACCGTCACAATACATAGCTCCTTTATCTCCCAAGGTGACTATCAGTTTATTTGGGTACTGCCTGACTGCTTGTTCAGCTGAAAGCCCTATTATTAAACTGCATTCTGTTTCGTTAGGCGTTAAGAACGTAATCATATCCATCCAGTCCATTCTAAAATTTTGTGCTGGTGCAGGATTTACGATTACGGGAACCTTTAACTCTGAGCATAAATTCAGTATGTACTCCACTGTTTCTGGTGGAATTTCGAGCTGCATAATGACTAGTTTCGATTGTTCAATTGTCTTGCGATATTGATCTATCATTTCCGTATCGACTTTAAAATTTGCACCCGGCACTACAATGATGCGATTGTCTCGATCGTGTACGATAATATTCGCTATACCCGTACTATCAGATACTTTGCTAATTCCATTTATATCAATTTTTTCTTTTCTTAGATTATTAATGAGAATATCGCCAAAGCTATCGTTGCCGACTGCGCCAATCATCGCAACCTGACTTCCTAGGCGGGCTGCAGCAACTGCTTGATTAGCTCCTTTTCCACCTGGAATGGTTTCAAAGCGTTCCCCGAGCACGGTTTCGCCCTGCTCAGGGAATGTTCCTGATTGGCAAACTAAGTCCATATTTATACTTCCTATTATGGTAATCATTGTACTACCTCCTTTGTTGAGCCTCGAATTATTAATTGCGGAGCTACATACTCAGTCATTTGTTCGAGTTCTTCTCCATTAATTTGTTTAATCAGTAATTTGGTTGCCTTAGAGCCAAGCTCATAAATATTCTGGGCTACTGTCGATAAGCCTGGCGTCGTCATTTGCCCGAGCATAATTCCATCAAAGCCGAGTATTTGCAATTGCTCCGGTACCTTTATTTGAAGAGAATGCGCCGCCTTTATTGCTCCTATTGCGGATACATCACTGCAAGCGAAGATAGCATCAATGGTTTGATTATCTTTCAATAATTCAAATACAATACGCTCTGATTCATTAAAATCAAATGGGCACTCAATGACAGTTGTTTTTACTGAACCCTTTTCTGCTGCTTGCAGAAATCCGTTTAACCGATCTTCAGCTGGTTTTAATCCAACCGGGCCTCGCAAACAAACTAGATGATTAATTTGCTGACTGAGCAGATATTCCGCTCCAAGCTTTGCTCCTTCAATATTCTGAGTCATAACTGTTGGGAAATTTTCACCAATCGGTCGATCGAGCGCTACTAACGGAATATTAAGTTTGCTGTAATACTCCATCTCCATTTCGTTTGTTGCCAAAATAACCCCAGCTATATACTTTCTCGTAAGAGTTTCTATGTACCGGAGTTCTTTCTCTGCTTTTTCATCGGAATTACATAGTATGACCGCATACCCGCTCTCATAAGCAGCATCCTCCACCGCCCTTGCCAGTTCAGGAAAAAAAGGATTCGTGATGTCAGGAATAATAAGGCCAATTGCATTTGTTTGTTTCGTATTTAATGATCTTGCAATCAAGCTAGGCTGATACCCCAAAGCGTGAATGGCATCTTCTACTTGTTTGCGTGCATTTTCACTGATATAACCTTGATTTAAATATCTTGATACAGTCGCTACAGAAACTCCCGCATACTTCGCGACATCTTTTATAGTAGCCATATTAAAACCCCTGAGAAATTGTGGTACCGGTTCCATATGTAACCGGTTACATATTACATTACATGAAATCACAGGACGTTGTCAATCATTTTCATTTATGGAATCAATCGGATACACAGCGTCTTTTTAAAAAAATTACAAAAATACTTTCTTAACTAATCCTGAATTTTATATTCCTTTTCTAACCTAATAAATCACGAATATGCTTGCTATAGTAATTGATTTATAGAAGAAAATTAAAATCAAGATCTGCTCCTTGGTATTTCGATTGTTTCAGGAAAATCAGCCTCTCAAACTTGGGTTATACTCTTCTCTATATTTTTTCATCAATAAATGGCAGTGAACAAACCAAAAAGACTGTACTCGGAAGTCAGATATATCTGCTCATCCTGTACAGCCCCTCCATTCTTGATCTTTATTAGAAATATCCTGGTAAGGATAAGCTTATCAATTGTGCGTCTGCACTTAAATTATCTCGTAAGGTTGTTCTTACACACGCAACTAGCGGTAGAGTAATAATAAAGTCCCCATTTTCAAACTCAAAATCAATTCCTGTACATGCATCTTCAGATTGTACCTCTGTTTTCGCACGTCTTCGTCCATTTCTTGTACTCACAGTGATTTTCAAACAAATATCAAAGCAATTTTCATTAACAACTGCCATTTCTTCATCCCCTTATTATTGTTCAGCTAAAGTACAGTCTGTTTTAATCATTATTTAATGATTTGGAAACACATAATATTAAGTTAGAACGATTACATCGTTTTCGTACTCAAAGTCAATTCCTAAACTGGCTTCTTCACAACTATCTAGTGTTTCTCTTCTTTATTCGCATCTATGAGTAATTTCAGGCTTACATCAAAACCGCCTTCATATTTACACGTCATCATTTTTCGCTCTTTGTACGTAGGTGGCTTTCTTTCCCTAAATAAGTCAATGCTTCTATATGGTCTCCAACTATAACGGATGTTGTCGGCGCTAAAGAGCCCTTTTGGTTGGGATAATGACTAGCCGGCCTAAAACGATTCATTTTGTTAACATTAACATGGTGTATATTTTCAACCATAAAACCATTTAATAGTAACATTGCGTAGCTCAATGCCGGATTTGCTAATGATTCAAATCCAATCGCTTCCACACACTTCCTACTAAGGGCATGTGGGACTGCGACAGTAGAGCCCGCTCCTAAATCTCCTCGTTGACAGGCAAGATTAATAGCGTATTTACAGGCCGTAACGAGATGTAAGGGGTTTGTATTGTCTAAATAATGATTTTGATTATTTAATGCTACATCCCCCCCCTGCTCAATCGCTTCTATAAATGGTCTTAAGTCTTGAGCTGGGATGACAAAATCACCATCGATAAATAACAATATATCGCCCATTGCAAAATAAGCTCCTACTGCTCTACCAGTATCTAAGCCTAGTTTTTCATTGTATTTGATAATTGTCGCTCCAGACTCATACGCAATTAAAGCCGTACGGTCATTAGATTGGTTGACAACCACGATTATTTCCAGAGGATCTAACTTTTTACATTCTTCCAATACTTCTTTAATGCTTTTTTCTTCATTTTGAACCGGAATAATAATCGACAATCTAGCATGTGGTTGATAATATTCATTTGAATTAATTAAAGGCATAGTTGCTTCATTACCTGCTATTAAACTTTTCAATAAGTCTAGTCTACGTCCTCCATCAGAATAGACAGAACGAGCATGATTATTGAAGCAATGAACATATGCTTGCAAATAATAATCAAGAATCTCCCGATTGTCTCGGTTTTCCCACTCTTTGTCTTGCAGTTTAAAAATATTTCTAATTGGAAGATGATGAGATACCCTGCAACCTTGTTGATTTAATTTCACGTGGGTGAACACTGGATTCACCAATGTCTTCGCATCAATTAATTGAATAGCCTGCTTTGTTAATGCATATGGCAAAAACATGATTGAGTCTATTTTCAAGTCAGATCGGTTGATAAAATAATTGGTCAATTGGGAGAATATTATAGAAGGTATAGGGTGGCGTTTTTTTCGATATTCATAATCCATATCATTTAGTACTGCATCTGCATCACCTAACAAAATCGGTTGCACAAATTTATGAATAGTTGCAGCTGTTAGATGTTGATTAACATCCATAAACAATATAATTTCTCTCGATGAATATTGCACACCAATTGAATGTGCCTCATATACTTCATTCCAGGGTTCATCAACAATCCAAATTACATCGCTTAACAAGTGACAACTAAATCTTATCGACTGAGCGACAAAGATTAATTCAATATTTTCCATCGATTGATACTCGTTCATTAGATTCCTAATTGTTCTCTCACTGGCTTTAAAACTTATTGGGACAATGACAGATAAATTAGATCCATCCAAACTCATTTCCTCCTTTTAATCTATGGCATCCCCCCTTAAAAGCCTGCATTACTTTCCTTTCATCATTTCTCCTTTTTTATTACATGTCTGGTATCAATTAAATTTTCCACTGCGGATAAAAGAGAATAATCAAGCGTACTATGGTCTGTTAGAAGAAGGGTTAATTCGTAATTCTGAATAGTTTCTTTAGTTAGCGAGATGGATTGATAGTTTTTATTTTCTATTAGAATGCTTGGAACGTAAGGATCATGATAGTCCACTTTATAGCCTTTATTGATAAGATCATTAAAAATCGTTAAAGCTGGTGAATCTCGCACATCATTTACATCTTTTTTATAAGCTAGTCCTATCACTAGAATAGAGCTATTTTTATCTTCAAGCTTAGCCTCTACCTTGTTTACTATTTTCTTGGGCATTGCTTCATTGATTTCTCTGGCAACAGCCACCAGTTCGCTTTTTAAACCGTACTGGTTGAATTTCCATTGTAGATAGATTGGATCAACAGGAATACAATGTCCTCCAATACCAGGGCCCGGCCAATATGGAGTGAATCCAAATGGCTTTGTTGCAGCTGCCTGAAGAGCTTCGTGAAAATCAACACCTATTCTTTCACAAAGTGCGTCCAACTCATTTACCAAGGAAATGTTCACCAATCTTTGTGTATTTTCAAATAGCTTCGCCAACTCCGCTACTCTTGGAGAACTTACAGGTACCACTTGCTTAAAATACCGGCTGTAAAACTGATTGATTTTCTCTAAAGAATTCTTGGTTTGTCCACTTATCACTTTTGGTATTAATTCAAGGGTATGCTTCTTATTGGCAGGATCAATTCTTTCAGGAGAGTAACATAAATAGTAATCATCTCCTGTCTTTAAGCCATCTAATGCAAAAATAGGCTGAATAACTTCCTCAATTGTCCCAGGATAAGTAGAACTTTCATAAATAATGGTTTGTCCTTTTTGCAAATGTTTCCGAATAAACTTAGTCGCTGAAATTATAGCGCTTAAATCAGGCTCGAGATTATCATTAATAGGGGTTGCTACAGTCACAATAATATAGGATACTTCTTTTAATAAATCGGCTGCTTCTTCTGTATGCTTCGGTTGAAACCTACAGGTATCAACTATTTCTTCATTTTGTACGTCGGGAATATAGCTTAATCCTTTTTGCAATAAATCAATTTTCTTTACGTCCTGATCAATACCAATAACACGGCAGCCTTTTTTAGCAAGGTGAAGGGCTAGAGGTAGACCAACATAACCCAAACCGATTACAGCCACCTGATCATTTTCCTCGCATAACATTTCCCATCTTCTATTTCCATCTGTATATCCATATCTTTTATCTAAATCTAATAAATAAGATAGGGCTTCAACATGGTCACCTAAAATACGATCCGTAGATTCCACTCGACCATCCGGCTGACGGCGATGTTGCAATCTGATTTTGTTAGGTTTCACAACATCAACATAATGTTTTGCTTCAACTTTATATCCTTTTAATATAGCCTTTGCCTGAAACAAGGGCGGTGACATTAATAAAGAAAAACCGATATCCTCTATTACACTTCTTTTCATTGCATGTGGAATGGCAGTTAACGAATTGATTTTCAAATCCTCTCGCTTTAGTACCATATTCAAAAAATATTTAGCAGCACTTACTGCATGTAGAGGATGAGCTTGGTCCAACAAGGTTTCTAAATCATTTAATGCAACGTCTACTCCTGACTCAACTGCTTCAAGAAAATGAACAAGGTCGTTTGCTTTAATGACAAAATCACTATCTAAAAACAAGCAGATTTCCCCGGTGCTGTGGAGAGCCCCAATCGCTCTTGGTATATTGTGACCAAGTGGTTCATCAAAAGTAATAGATACAGCGCCCGAATCCTCAACCTTTTTCTTCGTTAATTCGTCAGATCCATTTAATACAACAATCACTTCGTCTACCCCAGCCTTCTTTACTTCACTAATAACCTCTGCAATAGTATCCGGTTCTTTACCAGCAGGAATAATGGCACTATATTTAACCTTTTGCTTAGCCTTTTTATTGAAAGACTTTACATATTCATGTAAAAATAATCGATTTCTCGCACCATCATTTAAACCGCCTCTTACCCCTTTTTCTTCTATTAGATTGGCAACTGCTTGCAGGTGGTCACCAATAATTAAACTCGTTGAAAATAAGAAAGGCGATTCATCTATCCTCTTTTGATGCTTCTGCCGTATTTTATTTGTAGTAATAACGTCAATCGAAATGGGAGCACAAATTTTTAAATCCTTCATGACAGCAATCGAGTAGGCTAATGGAGGGCATGCTAAACTTTCCCAGCCAATCACATCTAAAACGGATCTTTTCATTGCATGTGGAACAGCAACTATGGAATTAACAGAAAAGCTACCCTTACCCAGGATATGATTAAAAGTATATTTTGATATTGCTGATAGATGTGGTCTAATTTTTCGTCTTAACGTCCAACTTAAATCATTCAATGCTATATCTGCCCCATTGTTAATACCATTAAGCAAAGCCTCTAAGTCTTCCGCAGCAATCACGATATCACCGTCGATAAAAAGCAATATATCACCCGAAGATTCTTTTGCTCCGATAGCTCGTCCAATATCGAGCCCAAGTGGTTCATCGAAAACGAGCGTTCTACAACCAAACTCTAATGCTATTTCTTCCGATCTATCAGTCGAACCATTTATAACAGCGATCATTTCATAAGGATTTAATTTTAATAATTCTTTTAAAACCTCGGTCAAGGTAGCTTCTTCATTCTGAATGGGAATAATAACAGATAAGTTCATACACTTCACATCTCTCCTTAAACAATTATGTGTAATCTCTCTCCGATGACTTTAGCTTTTTCATAAACAAAAAAGGAAAACGCTAAGTAATACTAATATATACAATTATTTTGTTTTGGTTCTCGGACATTTGATGCAATTATTTTGATATGGTTAGATTAATATCATATATTGGTTTATTTTTTGCCATCGTTCAAATTGTAGAATCGGTCGTCACGATAATATAAAGGGATACTAAAGATCAAATATTCATTTGCTTAACAAACGAATTAAAAAAAGCGTACCTTCAAACGAATTGTAGATATCTAGGAAATACGAAAAAGATGATCCTGTATAATACAGAGATCATCTTTTTGTTGTAACCTAACTATTTTTTTAAATGACTGGGAGTACAGTTTCAGACTGACTTCATTTACTTATTAGATAGCAACTGTTAACGAAGCCTAGGTACTTTATCTTCCACTTAACTCTTCTTCCATCTAACTATAGTAACTACTTATTCTATTTCTCTAATTGAGCTACATATACTGTTTTATTCAATCGCTCTACAAACAGCCAGTACGCTGCAAAGGCAAATAAAGAGAGAATAGCCAGTACGAATAAGATAGTAGTGTACGATAGTGAATCCATCATGGTTGCAGTATAACTGACACCAATCGATGCAGAAACGTTTATAATCAGATTATAAAAACCAATTGCTGTTCCTGTTTTTTCAGTTGCAATGGTACCAATACATGTATCAAGTAATGGAGCATACATCAAGGCAAATGATCCAGAGAATAAAATCATGGAAATAACGAAAATGATTACGGAACTTTCCACAAATAAGCCTGGCAGGACTAGACTAAGTGCAATGCAAAGGATAGCTATTGAAATAGTCATTTTGCTTGATAAAAATGTACTAATTTTCCCAGAAAGAGCACCAACTATGACAGCAATTATATAGCCGGGAATTAACAATAGAGATACCTTATCCAGTTCATATCCATATAAATCTTGAATTAGGAATGGAAACATAAAGATATAGCCTAATTGAATGGAATAAACAATAAAGGCAATTCCAAGCGTATTTACGAATTGTTTATTCTTGAAAAACGAAATACTTATTAAAGCTTTTGAACTTCTTTGGATATACGCTATGAACAACCCTATCGCAATGATAAAGAGAACAATAAAGATCCAATTAAAGTTAGACATGTACAGCATGATGCTTGTGGCAATAGCTGCAATCAGGATTAATCCAATAACATCTATCGAACTCTTTTTTGATTCTTCTTTCGGCAAATATTTCATAATAAAAGGAAGAATCAAAAGGGATAACAACGGAACGATAAATAAAATAGTCCAATCAAGATAGGTAGATATATAACCACCCGTTACTGAACCAATAACAAGGGACAATGAATAGCTACTTGTACTTAATCCTAAAAATAGCTTCTGATCTTTTTTATGCAAATGCTTCATGACGAAGATAACATATAATGTTTCAGCAGCTGCTAAACCAGATGCTTGAATTACTCTTGAAATTAAAATCATCATAAATGAGTCTTGAAAAACAAAACCTAATACTGAACCGACGCAAGTTAGGATGATCCCTGCAATGATTAGTGTCCTTATATTGATAGAATCGGCTAAAGATGCGTATACGACCGCTCCTATTCCAATAACCAGTCCTGCAAGCGTAGCTTGCCAACTGACAGTTGATGCTGAAATTCCGAGATCATTTGCAATCTCAACGGAAATTAATTTAAAAGAATTATCAATAATTAACGCAAAAACAAAGAAGAATAGAATAGCAGGTACAGCCTTTTTAACACGATTGTAATTGGCCTCCGGCGATGTTTCATTGATTGTTACCATTTGTCAGTTCACTTTCTTTCATTAAATTGTTGATGCTCTCTAGATTGCTATATTTCATTCCTTCACGTATCGCAACCATTAAATACATTAGTGAATCATTTCACGAGTAAAGATAAAGTAATAGATTGCTTATATTAATGCTCGTAAAGAACTCCAGGTAAAAGCATTATTTCTGTGATTTATACTCCATTTGGTTTAATATCCGATGTTTCTTGATGTATTTGTCTACTCACCCTCATTCACTCCTAAATAAAAATCCATACGACCCCTGCAATCGCTTACTTGTACTAAAAGAACCTTCCAACAAACAACACTTATATAGTTGTCCAAAAAGTTGTATTGCAGGATATTTTTAACATAGCACGTTAATTAAGTCTCTGTCAATGAGTGAAGAGTAATAAATTGCTTATTTTTCAAACAACTTTATATAGTTGTCTAGAGAGTTGTATAAAGTTTACTCAGATCGATCCACTTTAAAGCAAGAAGTTATAAGTATGAATAATCATTTTCTCTATGGAGAGATAGCTGATCTATTACGAATCATACGTACTAACAAAACCATGAAACATACAAAAAGGATGAATCTTTGAAATCGATTCATCCTTTTCGTTTATTACTGATATCTTATTTCGTCACATTTATTTTTATTGAGCTGAATTCTTTTGGAATATAGTATTTGTTATAAACTATGGGATACTGTTCATTGATATAAATACTTTCTACTAATAGGTTGCATTGCTCTCCACCCATTAATGTGTATTTAGATGAGGGGATGTTCCAGAAATTTGATTGCTTAATTTCAACCGTTGCTGAATTGGCCAAACTATATACTTTTCTTTCAACCATTTCTAATACCTGCTGTTTATTTTTCAAATCCATATTCAATTCCGAAACCATATCGATGGCCATACATGTAAAAGAATAAGCTACTACCTCTCCTTTACGTTTATACCAGCGATCAAAAACAACTACTGCTGCTGCTTTTCTTTTTAATACTTGTTGAGTATACTCACTTTCTAACTCTAATCTAAAATACAATTCTACATCATCGATTGCTTCGGTATGACATTTATATATAGGGTTTCCTATTTTCTCTAATCCTTCACTATTTTTTATAGTTGAAGTCTTTGTAATGAAGTTTCCTTTTCCATGAACGCAGCTAACTAATCCATTATTCTGCAACAGGGCTAACGCCTGTCTCAATGTCATTCTGCTTACACCCAGCATTCTGGCTAATTCAGGTTCAGTCGGTAATTTACTTTCTGATGGGAACGTACCATCCATTATTCGCTTAAAAAGCTTGTCATATACTGTAATATACAAAGGTTTCTTTTCCCTTGGTATATCTGAAACTTTCATTTCCATACCTTCACACACCTGTATTTTTAGTATTAAAGACAAAGTTCATATATATTATCGATTTCTTTGGTTATGTACTATTAATACAAGTATAGCATGTAAATGAATGCGCTTTCTATAAACTTTCTTTTTTATCTAAACAAACTAGAGTTTCTATATGTTGCGGGTAGAATTTAAAAAAATTCAAAACGAGAAGGTTGGTGAATTTATATGGATAGGAAGGATCTTCAAGAATGTATATAAGTAAATGTTTATTCAGATTGGTATTCTACAGGTGTTCTACCTATTTTTATCAAGTTAAAAAAAACCTCTTGCGGACTCAATATCCGCAAGAGGTTTTGTTATTAAAGATATTCTTACTCAACCGTAACCGATTTTGCTAGATTACGAGGTTTATCCACATCACAGCCACGGTGAAGGGATGCATAGTAAGCAATAAGTTGTAAAGGTATTACAGAGATAAGAGGTGTTAACATTGGGTTCACTTCTGGAAGTACGTATGCGTCTCCTTCTTGTTCAAGTCCTTTCATGGAGATGATGCAAGGATTAGCACCACGTGCTACCACTTCTTTTACGTTACCGCGGATGCTTAAGTTTACAGCTTCCTGTGTTGCTAAAGCAATAACAGGAGTTCCTTCTTCAATCAAGGCAATTGTACCGTGTTTAAGTTCACCGCCGGCAAAGCCTTCCGCTTGAATATAGGAAATTTCTTTTAACTTTAACGCACCCTCAAGGCCAACGAAATAATCGACAGAACGTCCGATAAAGAAACAATTACGTGTAACAGAAAGATATTCGCGAGCAATCATTTCGAATTTATCTTTGTCATCACATAAAGCTTCCATTGCGTTCGCAATGATACCCAATTCTTTTACTACATCAAAATCTGCTAATTGATTTTTTGCTTTTGCTACAACAGCTGCCAGGATTGTTAATACAGCCATTTGTGCTGTGTATGCTTTAGTAGATGCAACAGCAATTTCAGGACCGGCATGTAACAACAACGTAAAGTCAGCTTCACGGGATAATGTAGATCCAGGTACATTAGTGATCGTTAAGGCTTTATAGCCCATTTCTTTCACTTGTACAAGTACGGCACGGCTATCTGCTGTTTCACCACTTTGGGAAATGAAAATGAATAATGGTTTTTCTGATAGTAGTGGCATATTGTAGCTGAATTCGGAAGCTACATGTACTTCTACCGGTACTTTAGCCATTTTTTCAAACATTTGTTTTCCAACTAGGCCGGCATGATAGCTTGTTCCACAAGCAACAATATACAGACGATCTGCTTCATTAATTGCTTCAATAATCGCTCCGTCTATTTCCAGCTCTCCCGCTTCATTCTGATAAGCTTGAATGATTTTACGAGTCACTAAAGGCTGCTCATCAATTTCTTTTAACATATAGTGTGGATAAGTTCCTTTTTCAATGTCGCTAGCGTCCAGCTGTGCTGTGTAAGGTTCACGAGTAACCACTGTACCATCCAATTGTTTAATGGTGATTTTATCCTTTGTAACAAGAACAATTTCTTTATCCATTAGTTCAACAAATTGATCAGTTACTTGCAACATAGCCATCGCATCACTTGCAATTACATTGAATTCAGCACCTACACCCACTAATAACGGGCTTTTATTTTTAGCTACATAAATGATTTCATCATCTTGTGCATCCAGCAAACCAATTGCATAAGAACCATGCAACAGTCCCAAAGTTTTAGCAAAAGCCGCCTCTACATTAAGTCCTTCTTCAACAAATTTGCTGATGAGCTGAACGATTACCTCTGTATCCGTATCACTCACTAAATCTGTATCTTGAAGGTACTCCCTCTTTAATAACTCATAGTTCTCAATTACACCGTTATGAACAATCGTAAAACGTGCATTCGAACTTTGGTGAGGGTGAGCATTTCTTATGCTTGGTACACCATGAGTTGCCCAGCGAGTGTGCCCAATTCCTTTGGAAGATTGTACTGTCATATCCACGCTTTCACGTAAATCAGCTATTCTTCCTTTTTCTTTGAACACATGTACACCGTTCTCATTCATGACAGCAATACCAGCTGAATCATATCCTCTATATTCAAGCTTTTCCAAGCCTTTTAGCAAAATTTCTTTAGCATCTTGATTTCCAATATAACCTACGATTCCACACATACTTGTTTATCCTCCTATAGAAAGATGAAGGGAACAAGAACGCCCGGGGGCACTCTTGCCCCCTTATCTCTAAATAATTTAATTGATATATATGCATCTCTTTTTATTCTGTCCAATTTGTCACCAAACTGATTTAGTAAAAAGAGGGTCAGTTGTGCATGCAACCGGAAGGCATCCGCCGAAAAATCGATAACCTCCACCTCGTCAACTGGCTTATTCCAGTCCTGGCGCTTTATTAACTATAGAACACTCTACCCTCCTTATTATTTTAGACTCATTTTTCAGCATACACCATATGCTCTTATTTCGTCAACATTTACAGGATTATACATATATCCTTCAAAAATCAAGTTACACATATATAAAATATGCATAAGAGGAAGAATCGTTCCCCTTATGCATATACTATTTATCATTCTACTCTAGTCCCATCTCAGCCCTTACAACATCAGCAATTCGCTCAACATATTGATCGCATTGCTCCTGTGTAGGTGCCTCAGCCATTACACGAACAAGTGGCTCTGTACCGGACGGCCTCACTAGAATACGCCCGTTTCCGCTCATTTCCTCTTCCACTTTTTCAATAATCGCTTTGACTTTCTCATTATCTGTCACATGATGCTTATCCGTTACACGGATATTGACAAGTTTTTGTGGATAAACTTTCATTTCACCGGCAAGTTCAGATAGTGGCTTGCCCGTCAACTTCATAATATTTATGAGCTGAACACCTGTCAATAATCCATCTCCTGTTGTATTGTAATCAAGGAAAATGATATGGCCAGATTGCTCTCCGCCTAGGTTATATCCGCCTTTTTTCATTTCTTCAACAACATATCGATCTCCAACAGCTGTTTGCGCACTCAAGATTTGATTTACATCCAATTCTTTATAGAATCCCATGTTACTCATGACTGTTGATACAACCGTATTATGCTTAAGACGATTATGTTCTTTCATGTATTTGGCACATATGAACATAATTTGATCTCCATCAACAATGTTGCCTTTTTCATCGATGGCTATCAAACGGTCTCCATCTCCATCAAAAGCCAGACCTACATCTGCACCCTTCTCAAGTACAAATTCAGCCAGCTTCTCTGGATGTGTTGATCCGACACCTTCATTTATATTCAATCCATTGGGAGAAGCACCCATTGTCGAAACATCAGCATCCAAATCAGCAAATAAATGTGTCGCTAAGGAAGATGTAGCTCCGTGTGCACAATCTAGCGCAACATGTATATTCGTGAAATCTTCATCAGCCGTTTGTTTTAAATATTGAATATATTTCTGTCCACCTTCAAGGTAGTCATTAATTCTTCCAATATTTTCGCCAATTGGTCTTGGCAGTTGATCTTCTTCCATATCCAATAATGCTTCAATTTCTTCTTCCTGATCATCCGATAGCTTAAACCCATCAGACCCGAAGAATTTGATGCCATTATCCGCTACAGGGTTGTGGGAGGCAGAAATCATAACACCTGCTTCTGCGCCTAAAGCTTTTGTTAAATAGGCAACACCAGGTGTGGAAATGATACCTAAACGCATAACTTCCGCTCCCATAGATAATAGACCAGCCACTAAAGCACTTTCCAGCATAAATCCGGATATTCTTGTATCGCGGCCTATTATTACTTTAGGACGGTTTTCATTATGCCTCGTTAAAACATATCCGCCAAATCGGCCTAGCTTAAAAGCAAGCTCAGGTGTCAATTCGCTGTTTGCTACACCCCTCACACCATCTGTACCGAAATATTTACCCATTAAAAATCTCTCCTTCTACTAATTCTCTTCATGTATTATGCTTAAATTTTCCTTTTCACCATATCAGAAGAGTGTAAGTTCATTATCCTTCTGGATCTTTTTCTGTTATTTCTACTTTAACTGTCTTGCTGTTGTTTGGTAGTTCCCAATGAACCTTATCTGGTGCATTCACCTCTAATGTTACATTATGACTTCCTTCATTCAGTTCTTTTACATCAATAAATACATCAAAATCGCTGGATTTCAAGGACTTTATTACAGATTCGTCGCCTTCAATGGCCAGGTCTATCATACCGTTTGCAGGATCAAGTATTTCGGCTGTATATTTTTCCTCGTCTACCCCTTTTATTTCAATAGGTATATTCGAGATAGTTCGAGCATTATCCTTCTTTATCTTGATCGTCACTTTTACCGTGTCGACAGATGAACCAACCACTCCATCAGGCAAGCTAACAGGGATTTCAATCTCAGTATCATCATCAATATTGCTGATATCAACTGGTATCTTTATTTCCTTAATATCCTTAAGAATGGATTCCCCGCCATAGATGGTAGCCGTTTCTGAGTCTATCTTAATACTTTCAATCGTAACACCTTCAGGTGGTGAACCTGTAGCTTCAGCAGATAGGCTGACCTTTTTGGAAGGGCTGTTTACATTAATTGAAATGTCAACAGTACTTGGTTCGATGGTTACATCTAACAAGTTCATATTAGTGTCAAATGCCTGTACGGTTGCTTCTGTTGTAATATCATTTGTTACATGCGAGTCAGTTTTTACAGTTGCTTTTACAACAGCAATTTTATCAATACTACTTTTGGCTCCTGTTATATGAACTGTTGGTGGATTCACATATGGTGGGTCTGAAGTGTATCCTTCCGCCAAAAGGGTTTTATCAAATTCGGCTTCCACCTTATATTCATCAGATACTTTTTCTTCCACCACTGCTGTCGTATTGGCCTGTGCTAGAGTATAGTTGATTTTATCAGATAAATTCTTCACCTTTATTGGTACCTTTTGGGACCCGATTTTAGGATCTGATAAATCCACATATAACTCAAAATCCATTTTATTTTTAGCTGATATGACAATGCTCTTAGGCCCTTCTATTGTAATATCAAGGGTTTCAGGTATTCCACTGACAATTAAATTATCTGTATCATAGTAAACTTCAACAGGTACATTTTTAATAGTAGCTGTTTCAGTGCTTGAAGGTGTATCAAAAGGATTAGAAGAATTGTTAATCGGATCACTATTGACAGAAAAAAACAGAAATATAGCTATGAAAAACGCTCCAACCTTCATAAACCAACTATTAGAAGTAAGTTTATCCATCTTTTCTCGACCTCCAATTCCAGATATTCGAAGAGGTCGTTTTTGTATTTATGGACAATTCATTTTCAAGCATATTTTGTAGTTCTTCTATCGAAAGATTCCGATAAAGCTCACCGTTTTTAGTTAATGAGATACTCCCCGTCTCTTCCGAAACAACGATTGTTAAGCTATCGGTTACTTCACTTATCCCAAGTGCCGCTCTGTGTCTTGTACCCAATTCCTTTGAGACAAACGGACTTTCAGATAACGGAAGGTAACATGCAGCAGCTGCAACAGTGCCATTTTGTAAGATAACGGCTCCATCATGCAGCGGAGTATTCGGGATAAACACATTAATTAATAACTCAGATGAAATTCTGGAATCCATACGTATACCTGTCTCAATATAATCATTAAGACCAGTTTCTCTTTCTATCGAGAGCAGGGCACCAATCCGGCGCTTGGCCATATAAGTGGTTGATTTAATAATAGCTTCGATCGTTTGCTCCTGCACATTCTCTTCCTGAAAATTTGTCCTTGTAAAAAACCGACCTCTGCCCAATTGTTCGAGCGCCCGTCGTAACTCAGGCTGGAAGATAATGATAACTGCTAAAACTCCCCAAGTCATTACATTCTCCAATAAATAGCTTAAGGTATTTAATCCAATAACTTCACTGGCAAATCGGCCAACTACAATTAAGAGAATTCCACGCAATAGCTGTACAGCTTTTGTTCCTTTAATAATTTGCAATAATTTATAAAAAACAAACCAAACAAGAAATATGTCGGTTATGCTAATAACATAATCCAATAAAGAAAAATTGTTTAGAAACGGCATGTCATTTCCTCCAGTCATGTCCTTTCCCATGAACGGTTATATACAGTTATATACCGCTATGTTAGTATAACCCCATTATTATAACATACTGTTCCACAAACTCTAAGAATTCAGTACAATTTCATATAGAAAAAGGCCATCCAAACGGATCGCCTTGTGTAAGTTCATTATTATGATTTATAACACTCCTGATATGGTATTCTTCATATGGTACCAAATCCATTCGAAGAGTTTATCAATTTCTTCTATATTTCCAGTAACCTCACCGGCTCCTGCTAAATAATTATCTCCATTAATAACCGTTACATCCCCATTTACTTTGCCTTCCACTTTTATATTCCCATTCTTAACTACCAGATCACCTTTAACTGTTTTTCCTTCAGGGACTATCACAGTTTGTCCCTCAACTACCAGATTAGGGTCTTTAGAGAAAGAGAACTGTTTTTCATCTTCTCCCCAATATGAAAATAAAGTACTGCCCATCAGAAGGATGAAAAGAGACGCGGCTATTAATACAGGGTTACGCTGCAGCCATTTGGTAATTAATTCTCCTTTTGATTGCTTTGGCAATTTACCCATTACATTCGCGGTAAATCCGCTGGGTGCAGGAATAGATGTGCTTTTAAGAAAGGCATCTGTTCTATTAAGCTCATGAAACGTGTTCATACACTTATCACATTTTGCTATATGTTCAAGAAGCACACTGGCACTCTCTTCGTTAATGTCTTCGTCGAGATAATCATGCATATAATCTTCGATGTTTTCAGGGCATAGTTTCATTTTGATCCACCTCATTTATATAGATCGCAGTGATTTTCTCAGTGCATCTCTTCCTCTATGAATTCGTGTTTTCACGGTTCCTACAGGCAAATTTAGAATTTCACTTATCTCTTTTAAAGAAAGTTCATCTACATATTTTAATACAATAACCGAACGATATTTGTCAGGCAAATTTTGAATCTCTTTTTGGATTTGTTCCTTAAGCTCTAAACTCTCCAACTCATCTTCTGGCAACTTCGTATCTGAAGGAATCTGAGAGTACATATCAAGCCCTTCTGTACCTGCTACTTCTGCATCAAGATAATAATCCGGCTTCTTTTTCCGTATCCGATCGATACATAAATTTGTAGCAATCCGGTATAACCATGTGGAGAACTTTCTGTTCAACTGGAATGTGTGGATATTTAAATAAGCCCGTAAAAAAGCTTCTTGTGCCACATCCTCTGCTTCATAGCGGTCACCCAGCATGCGATAGCACAATTGAAATACCCTGTCCTTATAAAATTCAACGATATCCTCATATGCTTGTTGTTTTCCTCCCAGCACTTGCTGGATTCTTTCTTTAATAAGTCCTTCCAAATTGTCCATCCTTCCGCATTGGCGGCCCTCAGCATTTATACGCATTGGCCTTGAGAAAAGTTTCAATAAAAATAATATTTATTTTACAACCAAACACCTGTTTAATCTCTACAGAAATGGGTAATAAAGGTAATAAAACTCTTGCAGATAGGAGTGAGGACTTGGAACTACATATACTTATGAAAGATATTGAACGATGTCGCCAACGAATGATTTTACTTGCCTCTTCGACCTCAATGCTTGACTCTGATGTCATAAAAGCAAGTACTGAATTGGATTCATTAATTAATCTCTATCAAACCCAAACTAGATACGTCTATAAAAAGTAGTAATCCGTATAATGGGGAGCTGCTTTTCTTTATAGAAATTATATGATCAACCCATATACCAGTTTAATCAGCCTTTGGTTAATAATTGATCACTCTTTAAGTGTTCTTTCATCATTGGCTGCGAACACGTTACAATCGTTATAGGCAGCTGTAATAAAAGAATCCCTGACAGAAATAATCGTATCTTTATGATTATTTTCCATTAACCACGTTGGTATTTTAGAACCCTTCGTTTCTTTTATCCAAGACGTTTTCTCTTTTTATCTCTCACAAGTATTCTCCTATATTTCCTTCCACAGTATTAAGTCATCCTCTCACCTAAATCTCTTCTGAGAATTCAGATGATTCATCTTATAAGTTAGCGATTAAACCTATCTAATTTCTTTTAGAGTAAACCCACACTCACTAAATTGGGGCAATTAGAAATAAACAGGATTTCACTATTATTCATCTAAATAAATTTAATTACGAACCTCTTGAATATGTCTACAAATACTTAATTCTTATCATACCTCATGTTTCTCTCTCAGTCTTCAAATTCGGTCAGAAATACCTTTATTTACGTGAAATTGAGCTGACTGTCCGTTATTTCTCTTGGGTATTACTTGGGCCCATTTCTTATATGATTAGTAAAGTGGCTTACTATATTTTTTCAGGGAATAACATCTGTCTTTTATAATAAAAAAAACCTTAACTGCATAGCATTTAAGGTTTGATCATTTATATAAGATTATGGAGCGGAAGACGGGATTCGAACCCGCGACCCCCACCTTGGCAAGGTGATGTTCTACCACTGAACTACTTCCGCAAGATGAGCCATGAAGGACTCGAACCTTCGACCCTCTGATTAAAAGTCAGATGCTCTACCGACTGAGCTAATGGCTCTAAATGGCTGGGCTAGCAGGATTCGAACCTACGCGTGACGGAGTCAAAGTCCGTTGCCTTACCGCTTGGCTATAGCCCAAAAAGAAAAAAAGGGACAATATCTTGTCCATTACTCAATGCATATTAAAATAATGGTGGAGGGGGGCAGATTCGAACTGCCGAACCCGAAGGAGCGGATTTACAGTCCGCCGCGTTTAGCCACTTCGCTACCCCTCCGATATGAAGAGTGCCGGCAAGAGGACTTGAACCCCCAACCTACTGATTACAAGTCAGTTGCTCTACCAATTGAGCTACACCGGCATATTCGTTTTTAAACCGTTTTAATACTTTATTAGTATAATCTATACTATTTAGGATTTCACCAAGTATTTTATGGTAATTTTTTCGGTTTAAAATGGTGGAGGATGACGGGATCGAACCGCCGACCCTCTGCTTGTAAGGCAGATGCTCTCCCAGCTGAGCTAATCCTCCATATAAGTGGTGACCCCTACGGGATTCGAACCCGTGTTACCGCCGTGAAAGGGCGGTGTCTTAACCGCTTGACCAAGGGGCCATTCATAAGATGTCTTTTCATAACTACTTTCGAGAGCTTCCAAGCGGGCTCGAACCGCTGACCTCTTCCTTACCATGGAAGTGCTCTACCTGCTGAGCTATGGAAGCACATTAAACAGGACATAAAAATGGCTCCGCAGGTAGGATTCGAACCTACGACCGCTCGGTTAACAGCCGAGTGCTCTACCACTGAGCTACTGCGG